>JAOZOL010000655.1 GCA_029933295.1 Desulfobacterales bacterium
CGTCTCTTTCAACTCATAAAAATAATATAAAAATTAAAAAGGATTGACACAAATGAGAGTTCTGGTCACCGGCGGCGCCGGTTATATCGGGTGTCTTGTTGTAGAGGAATTATTAAAAAACAACCATAAGCCCATCGTGTTTGATATGTTTAACTGGGGCAAAGAGGCGATTGAACCGTATCTTGATCAAATTGATCTCTTTGAAGGGGATTGTAGAAATTCACGGGACATTATCTATGCGCTTGAGGGAGTTGACGCCATTATCCACCTGGCCGGAATCGTGGGGGAATTTGCATGCAACTCAAACAGTAAAGCGCATTTTTCCATAAACATTGAAAGCACACGGACCCTGATTAATTGCTGTACGGACCCGGAACTTGATCTGGTCAGAGATTTTATATACGCCTCATCCTGCTCAGTTTACGGCAATGTTAAAGGACTTTACAATGAAGTTACCGAAGAAACGCCGACAGCCCCCCTGTCTTCATACGCTCATGCCAAACTCCGTTCCGAGCAGATTATTTTTGACAGGATGAAGGCGGTTCCCCATTTTCATCCAACGGTATTACGGCTGACAACCGTATTCGGCTGGTCATCAAGGCCCCGGCTTGACCTTGTCACCAACCTGTTTGCATACAATGCGTGGAAAAAAGGCGAGCTCTCAATCTTCGGCGACGGCCTTCAATACAGATCACTGATTCATGTGCGTGATATTGCCCGCGCGTTTGTTCAAACGCTTGAAGCGCCCCGCTTTATGAGAAGCGGCAAAATTTTCCATTTAGGTGAGGAAAAAAACAACAAGACTGTCAAAAAAATCGCGGAAATTGTGAAAGAACAACTTCCGGAAACAAAGATCAACATGTGTCCCGGCCAGCCTTCCGACCGGCGGGATTACCGGATAAATTGCCAGAGATTAAAAAATGTCATCGGCTGGGAAGCTGAATATTCCATTGAAGACGGCATTAAAGAACTCATTGAAAAATTTGAAACATTAAATTGGGACTGGGAATCTGATAAATATAGAAACAGCTCATTTAAATATATTTAACTCAACTTTCTGACTTGATGCTATCTATTGATATACTAAGCAAAACCGGCATGTTACTCAGCATGCTTATCGGGTTGACAGTTGCCGGTTTACGGTTACCTGAAAATGCACGTTTAATATTAGATATATTTTTTCTTGTAATATCAAGATGATAGATTGATATTTTGTAAGTTCTCAATAAATCC
>JAOZOL010000205.1 GCA_029933295.1 Desulfobacterales bacterium
TATTATTCATCCTGCGTTTGAAATATATTTTCAGCATCTTTTCGGCAGATGTTAACGATAGCAGTGTCAATAAGCGCGTCAGGTGTTTTTGGTTTCTTTTTAGTCAGGTTCATTTTTTACACAGCCATCAAAATAATATCAACCAAGTACTCTGATATCAATTTTTCGACAACAAAAACAGACGCACATATCTTGGGTCCAGTTTGTCCGCGGTAATCATTTTATATTCATCCACAATTTCATCAAAGAGCTGCTCAAGGGGGTTGCCTAGGCTGTTAGATATTTCATCCTCAGGCAAATTCGTTTCTACTGCCAGCCATTTTAAGAAATCAGTTTTTTTTGATTCTTTTATCATTTCCGGATCTTGTAGTTCCCACATGTCTGTGTAAAAAGGCTTGAAAACATTTAACGGGATCGGTTTGAGTTCCGGTGTCATTTTCAGGTGATACCGGGCCCACAGGGTCAGCAAAAGGTTTTTGTGGGTAATAAAATGTTCATCCGGTAAATTTTTTGTATTAATAGTCATGGCGGACAAAAGGCTGTCAAAGGCCAAGGCTTCTTCAAGAACAGACCCGGCTTGTTCAACGTCTTTCATGCATTCAAAGTCACGATACAGCTCACCGTCCTGATTGTTTTGATAGCATTGGGGACGTGTGATCAGCAGGCCCCCGATGACACCGACAATTTTTTCGTCCCAAAAACTCAAAGGCAACTTGTTTTTTGAAAACCAGCCTTCCTTTTGCCATTTTTTTGCCCGCTGCCTTAAGTCTGCCACCTGTCCAAAGCCTGCGCGAAACAGGTCGATTAACGGATATGTTTGAATATATTCTGAAAGTCGTTTTTTTACATCTGGCTGATTGTCTGCAGAAAGATATTCAAGTCCGATACTGATATACCCGCAGGCTTTTTTGACAACGGTTTTTAATTCTTTTCGTTCATGAATGGCGGCCTGATCTGCCGCAATCAGCCGGTTGCACACCCCGGCAAATTCGACTTGAAGCTGATGGAGTGTTTCTTCAAGTGTGATTGTTGCCAACGCCTGGGAGAAAGTATTTTTTTTATCCATCATTGCCGTGTGATGGACGGGCGCCGGAACAATCATATCCGGTTCAGATTGTTTTTTGATTGATTTTTTACTTTTTTTCAATTGGTCAACGCTGATGGGCTGATACACGCCCACCGCTTCATCAAAGGGGAGAAATCCCTTTTCCGCCAGCCTGACATTTCTGAAATGAAATGCTTCCTCCTCACTTTCAGCGGGGATCACATTGGCGGCCCGGAGGAGGGTCTGCTGGAAAAACAGATGGTCCGTATCCGCAAGCTGTTTCATCATTTTAGATAAAAACAGTTTCTGAACTTTTTTGATACTGGTTCCGTCTGCATCGGGAGACTGATCATCCGGAAGTTTAAAATAAAATATATCATCATAGGTAATAAAATCATCGTCAAAATCAGAGGGGTCCTGATCGTGGTCGCGGATGATGATTTCAATTGTTTTAAACAAGTAATATTCAAGCAGATCAGGTTTTTCGGTTGCGGCCCAATGGATAAAACGGGTGGGATCTGACGTGAGCAACAGGTCCATCCAGTGCGTCACGGCATTGATATTGATTCTATCTTTTTCCCAGCTCTCAATATCTAAAATATATTCCCATTGCCGGGGGGAAGCCATGGCGATTAAATCCAGTGAATCTTCCGGCCCGATATCGTGAATTAAAAAATAAAAATCCTCTTCTGCAAACGAATGCACCAGCGCGTTTGGCTGTGGATGATCCAGAATTTCATCAAGGGCCTGCTCGGCCGGCAGATTTAAAATCCGCTTGCGCTCTTTGGTGAGTGCGGCAAGGCGTTTTTGGTGGGCCTGCCATTGGGTAATATCGTTTGAATTATCAGTCATGTTGAACCGTTATGTTTTTAAATGATTAACGTTGATGGCCTTTTACGAGTTCGTCAACGTTGGTAAAATTCATTAACATATTCTTATTATTATTCAACGGGTTTTCAATATCAAACATTTAAAATAAAAATGATTTATTTTATTTTAATATGTTATCAATTTTTTTAGATTTGAGATTTTGTTAAAGAGACATTAAACGTGGAGGATTTTAACAAAATAAGCAGACCCGGAATGGCCATCAGGGCGCAGGCAATAAAAAAGGATTCCCAACCCATATATTTTACAGCATAACCGGTCGGAGCGGAAGCAAATACCCTCGGGATTCCCATAAGGCTGCTGAGCAGAGCATATTGGGTGGCGGTAAAGCGTTTGTCCGTCATCATGGCCATAAACGCAACAAAGGCAGCCGTTCCCATTCCGCTGCTCAAGTTTTCAAAGGCAATCACACCTGCCAGCGCGGGAATGCTGTGCCCCATCTGGGGCAGCAGGGCAAAGCATGCGGTTGAAATTGCCTGCAAAATTCCAAATACCCACAAGCAGGCGTATAAACCGATACGGAGCGTGAGCAAACCACCCAAAAGCGCCCCGGCAATTGTTGCCCAGAAACCGAAAAGTTTTACCACGGTTCCGATTTCGGTGTTCGAATATCCGATATCCAAATAAAACGGTGTGGTCATGGTGGTGGCCATGGCATCGCCGATTTTATAAAGCAGTATAAAGGATAAAATCCAGATGGCCCCGGAACGGCTGAAATACTCCACAAGCGGTTCGATCACCGCAGCTTTGATGCTTTTGGGGGTTTTCCCGTTGATTTTTGGTTCCGGCGCTAAAAGCGTGGTGATGATGCCGGGTAAAAGGCAGGCCGCCATTATTACATAAACAGCGGAAAACGATATGCGGTCGGCCAGAATCAATCCCCCCCCGCCGGCCAGCAGCATTCCCATGCGGTAGCCGTTGATATAAAGAGATGATGCAAAACCGAGTTCAACGTCGGCAATATCCTCCCGGCGATAGGCATCCACCACGATATCCTGGGACGCGGAAAAAAATGTAACCAGAAAGGCGACTGCAGCAACCATGCCCGGATTTGATGCCGGATTTGTTGATCCCAGACCGATGATTGACAGCATCAACGCAAATTGGGCAACCACCAGCCATCCCCGGCGGCGGCCTAAAAACGGAAGGGTGAACCGGTCCAGAAACGGGGCCCATAGGAATTTTACGGTATAGGGGAGACCGACTAAAGACATCAACCCTATGACTGTCAGGTCAACCCCTTCCGCTTTCATCCATGCCTGTAGCACAGTGATGGTCATAAGCAGCGGCAAACCGCAGGAAAAGCCCATCATCAGGGCCACCAGCATTCTGGCGCTGAATATGGTTTTTATGGTCTGGATTTTTCTGACTGGTTGCACGGGATTCCTGAGCGTGGTTTTAATGTGAGGATTTTGGTCGGCTACCCTGGAAACGTATCCACAATAATCTCATCCAACGGCCGTTTGGGAACATGATGGATGTCGTTTTCATCCCGCCAGTATTTTATATCACCGTCTGAATCGGTTGTTGATTCTATGACAATTCTTTCAGCAGGTTCGCCTAAGGCAATGACAAGCAGAATTTTATGGTGCGGGGCAATCTGTAAAGCCTTTCTTAGTTTTTCCTTGTTAATCGCGCCGATAAAGCAGCCGGCAAGCCCTTTTTCCGTGGCACCCAGCAAAATACTTTGTCCGGCAATTCCATGGTCGCACCAGAAATCATTGCTGATGCGGGTATCCACGACAATAACAATGTATGCTGCAGGCCGTTCCCCTTTTTCCGGTCCGGACCAGTCCTTTAAATAAGCGGCCCATGCCAGGCAGGGAAAAATTGTTTCATTGGTTTTTCGGTCAACAGAAAGGATGTATTTTAAGGGCTGACGATTAGCGGCGGACGCGGACAGCCTGCCTAAATCGACCAGTTCTTTTAAGGTCTCAATTGAGATTTGACTATTCTCTTTAAATCGGCGGCAGCTCCTGGTTTTTTTAACTAGTTCAGCTATCATGATAGGTCACTCCTTGCATTGAAATTTTTCCTCAACCGGCATCTGCTGATTGATCCATTTAATCACCTTGTCAAATTCTTCTCTAAATTCGTAAAGCGCTTTTCCGCGATGACTCACCCGGCTTTTTTCTTTCCGTGTAAGCTGGGCGAATGTTTTGTTTAACGCCGGATAAAAAAATACCGGGTCATAGCCGAATCCGTTTTCGCCAACAGGTGATTCCAGGATCACCCCTTCACATCTGGCCTCATAGGTGAGCGCCACGCCTGTGGGCACTGCAAGAGAGATGACGCATTCAAAGGCTGCGTTTCTGTTTTTTTGATCTTTCAGGTCTGCAAGAAGCTTTACACAGTTTTCTTCGTCAGTGGCGTTTTCTCCAGCATATCGAGCGGAATAAATACCGGGGCGACCGTCCAGCGCTTCCACGCACAATCCGGAATCATCCGAAAGCGCCGGCAGGCCGAGGATGCGGGCGGTGAAACTTGATTTTTTGTACGCATTTTCATCAAATGTATCACCATCCTCGACAACTTCGGGTATGGGTCCAAAATCATCCAGATTTTTTATCTCAATTGGAAAGTCTTTCAGCAAATCTCTTATTTCAGAGGTTTTGCCGGGATTGCGGGTGGCAATAACAATTGTCAGCGAATTTATCGTCATATTTTGATGCCTTTGAAGCCCTTTTTTTCATGAATTTTTTAATAGCGAAAATAATTTCAGCGATAAGTATATTTATTTATAAATAAGATAATGTACAGCAATTTACGAATTAAAATAAGTGGAAAATTTACTCGACATGTTTATATCGAACCATAAAGATTTTGTAAAGCCTTTACAGCCATAGAGGCAGGGTAACCGCATTTGGAATATAACCCGTGAAAACAGTTTGTTTGCTCCTTG
>JAOZOL010000656.1 GCA_029933295.1 Desulfobacterales bacterium
CATCCGTTTGATTTTGTGTTTCTCAAAGGCTGTTCCAATAACATGACGTCCTAGCGATGTCACGCGGGCTTGTGCGCCCAAGGTCAAGGCTTGGACGGCGGCCATGAGTGCATTGAGCCGTATTGCGTGGATAGGAACTGCTTTCACTATTAATTTTCGTAGCACTGAAAGGGTGCGCATGGGGTAATCCTCCGATAAATGATAGTTATGGAGAAAGAATCCGAAACAAAAACATGAGCATTATGTATAAATATAGTTTCTAATCAGTTAAAATCAATGACTATTTCGTGGGGATATCTCAGGGACAGACCACGTTTTTGAAACATGTAAATTGCTTAAATAACATGAAATTAATCGTGGTCTGTCCCAGATTGTTTTGCAGATTGCTTACAACGCCTTCAAAGCCAGCAGGTTATCACCCTGAATCAGCATATTATCAAAAATATCCTCATCACCAATCCGCTGTTCGGCATGGTAGGATTTTTCAGGATCTTCAATAAGAATCCGTGGCTCCAGCCTGGGACGGTTTTCCTTGCCGATCCAAGTTAATTCCAGCTTTTGCTTTTTCAGCATTTATTTTTCCCCAGAAAAATGCTTTTTAAAACACTCTGTTTTGTTTTTTTAATTATAATTTTAGACAGATACTAAAGCACTGTTTTTTAAGTAGCGTTTAAATATCGTTTAAATACCATTTAAAAATGATTTTTTTAAACGCTCTTTAAATAATTAAACGTAACAAGAAACAATGATAATCTAAGTCAATGTCCACTTAAAATCTGTTCCCTTGCCCTCACTGCGAACATTTTTATCTTTGGCACGCATTTCCGTAAGCAAGTTTTTCACCCTGTTTTGTTTTTTCTTATCCGTCAAATCAGCAGGTAGCATCTCAAATACCAGTTCTTCCAATTTGACCCGAGGTGTCGGCCCGAACTCTTGGAGATGTTGCAAAATAAACTCTTTCAACTTTTGTTTTTCAAGCCCTTTGCTTCTGGTATGGGATACTTCTGTATCCATGGCAGCAACGACCTTGGCTGAAACAAAATAATGGGGCTTCCTTCCCTCAATTAAGCCCTGCCGCCGCATTTTGGATGCTGCATCACTGGTTATTGATTGTTTTTTCTGAACCCGGTCAAGAATAATAACACTTGATAAAGGCAAATCCTGTTTTTCCAACAGCAGCCTTGTATAGTTCTCATCAATGAGATGACCAAATATCTCTAAAACGACGTTGG
>JAOZOL010000001.1:0-44766 GCA_029933295.1 Desulfobacterales bacterium
CGTTAAATGCCTTGCATATGGAAGCCTCCGACTCGTGCAAAATTCAGGTAATAAAAGGAAACTATCATGACACATGGCCATAAAACTAACACAGCATTTGACGAATATTTTAACAGCGAACACGATATGGTTCGAAAGGCAATGCGGGAGTTTATAAAAAACGAGATTACCCCGAATATCGACGAATGGGAGGAGGCCGGTGAATTTCCCCGCGAAATTTATAAAAAGGCAGCAGACCTTGGTTATTTAGGAATCGGTTTTCCCGAGGATCTTGGCGGAAGCGGTGGAGATATTTTTATGGGCATCGTATCAAACGAAGAGTTAATGCGAAGCACTTCCGCCGGGTTTGTCGCCAGCCTGGGGTCCTATGGCATCGCGTTGCCGCCCATTGTCATGAAAGGAACACGGGAACAGCAGAATCGATTTGTTAAACCGGTGCTGGCTGGTGAAAAAATCGCAGCGCTCGGCATTACAGAGCCGAGTGGCGGATCGGATGTGGCAAATATTAAAACCACAGCAGTGCGTGACGGTGATCATTATATGGTAAACGGGAGCAAAACTTTTATCACGAGCGGTGTCCGTGCTGACCAGCTAACCTGCGCCGTCCGGACAGGAGGTGAAGGAGCCCACGGGATCAGCTTTCTGGTTATTGAATCCGACACTCCTGGTTATTCAGTGAGCAAAAGTTTGAAAAAAATGGGCTGGTGGGCATCGGATACCGCTGAAATTTTTTTTGATAACTGCCGCGTTCCGGCGGAAAATCTCATCGGAGAGGAGAATCAGGGGTTTTATATCATTATGGAAAATTTCCAGATGGAACGGCTTCAGCTTTGCGTTATGGCCAACATGACGGCCCAACTGGCTTTGGAAGAGTCCATCAAATACGCCAGGGAACGGGAAGCCTTTGGAAAGCCTCTGAAAGGATTTCAGGTAACCCGGCATAAACTGGTGGATATGGCAACGATGGTTGAGGCGAGCCGTGAATTTACATACCGGGTTGCCGCCAAGATAAACGCGGGCGTAAATCAGATTAAGGAAATATCCATGGCCAAAAACTTTGCCTGTCAGATAAGCGATCAGGTCACCTATGACGCGGTTCAGATATTTGGCGGTTACGGTTACATGCGGGGCTATATTGTCGAGCGGCTTTATCGCGATAACCGGATTCTTTCAATCGGCGGTGGGACCACCGAGATTATGAAGGAGATCATCTCCAGTATAATACTAAAATAGCATACAAATTAAGGAGGAAGTCAATGGATTTAACAAATAAAGTTGTTGTTACCTGTGCTATAACCGGCGTACTCACAAACCCGGAAAAATTCAATGTGCCGGTGACACCGGAAGAAATGGCAGATGCCACCCGGCAGGCCTTTGACCAGGGCGCCAGCATCGTTCATGCCCATTTCAGATCTCAGAAGCCCGGCCTGGGCATGTGGCCCACGTGGGATTTAAAAGAAGTCGGCGATATTCTGTCAGCCATCCGGGAAAGGGTGCCGGAAATAATAATTAATATGAGTACCGGTCTGATGGGCAGCGACATTTCGGAACCGCTGGCATGCCTTGAAGCCTTTAAACCGGAAATGGCGGCCTGCAATGCCGGTTCGTTGAATTATCTCAAAATCCGCAAAGACGGTCAATGGGCATGGCCGCCCATCCTGTTTGACAATCCGGTGGAAAAGGTAAAAGGATTTGCCGACACCATGACGAAAAATAATATTGTTCCGGAATTTGAATGTTTTGACACCGGCATTGTACGGAGCGTGGGCATGTACAAGGCAAACGGCATGTTTGAGGGAGATCCCCATCTGTCTTTTGTCATGGGCGTTGATTCCGGCATGCCGGCCAGGGCTGATCTTCTTCCCATATTAAAGGATGAACTGCCTGAAAATGCTCACTGGCAGGTAATCGGTACAGGAACAGGCCGTGAAAAAATATGGGATCTGCATCGGGCCTGTGTCGAACTTGGTGGAAATGTTCGGACCGGCCTTGAAGACACTTTTTATCTGCCCGGCGGGGAAAAGGCAACCAGCAACGGCCAGCTTGTTGAAGCATTGGTAAACATCGTGCGTGAAACCGGCAAAGAGCCGGCAACGCCGGCAGAAGCGCGACAGATTTTAGGGATTAATCGATAATTGAATCAAATTTATATTGCTTCCCGATCTCCCTGGAAACCGGGGGACGGTCACGCAAAAATGCATAAGTATGATCACCTTTACACATTTATGCATGACCGTCCCTATTCCCACACATGAAATTATCTAATTCGATACAAAGGCTTATTAGTTTCTTTATCGATTTCCGTAAAGTTTTTATGGTACTCGGTGACTTCAAACAGCCCCATAAAACGATTACAAAGGGGATATCCTGCCTCGAGCCATCCTACGATACCGTCCTTATACCACCATATATTGGTGTAACCATATTGTGCGAGCCGCTCGCCTACGTAAGCCCCGCGTTTGTGTGTCCTGCACCACAACACGATTTTAGCGTCTTTATTTTTAATTTTTTTGGGAACCGTATACATCTGACCGGCATGAATATTGTCCGTACCGGCAATGTGACCGGCATAAAATTCAGGATGAGTCCGAAGATCAACCAAATAGGCATCTTCCTGTCCGGCCATAACCTTGTCGTAAAGCTCTTTGAATTGCTGAACATTTAGCTGACGTTCCACAGGAAAAACTTTGGCTGCCGTTTCCCAGGCCTTTTTCTCATTGGCTTTAAGCATTGCTGAATCATCAGAAACAGCTGAAACAGCTGAATTTTCAGAAGCAACAAGACGGTTACCAACAGCACAACCAGCCGCAGCTACAATAAAAACAACAACAAACGCAAAAATAAACAATTTTTTCATGCTTTTAACTCCTGTTATAGATTTTTAATTACAGAACTTACAATCTCTCCTGTGCCAACATCTTCAACCCAAACACTGCAGTACCAGATATTGAAGAGCCAACTTTTGCGATCACCTACTTTATATTTAATGACATATTTTCTGCCGGCAACAACAAAAACTTTTAAGAAAAACTTACTCCCCTCACCAAATAAAGTAAAATCGACCACTATCTCGTGACTGCCTGGCATTACTGCAACATTATAATATTCAGATCCTAAGTCATTTTGAGGCCTAACATTAATTTCCGTATCATCAATCTTGAGTATGTAAATGTCTTCGGAAGGTTCAATAATGCCTGGATTGTTATTAGATAAAAAAAGAGTCTGTGAAGCGCGTGTACAACCGATTGAGATGACAATAAAAAAGATTAATCCATAAAATTTATAATTATTTATACACAAAAAATATCGCTCTATAATCATAGCTTTAATTTTGAATAGATTTGAACGTGAATATTCTTTGTTGTTGATCAAAGGATGATCAAAATGAAAAGGCCCGCCCATACATTAACGCCACCTTACAGATGGCGATATTGCGTTCCTGATAGATAAATTCATAAAAAAATAAAACTTGCTTTTAGTGATTGAATGTATCTCACGAATCTGCTTGTATGTCAAGTTTTAACAGGCATGTTATGTTGTGGATGGAGTAATGGTGGTTCTCGGTAAATCAGCCGGTTGTGACAAAAAAAATGCGGTTATCCTGAGACATCCATCTTGACAGCTTGAAAATAAAAAGCTTTTCATGGTAATGAATTACCACTGTATGAGAAAAATAACTTATCAATCATTCCAAATGATTATAAATAAGTTATTTGAAAGTAAAAAATGCCTATACAACCAAAGATGATGAGTATGATTACGAAGTTGCATACAAACTCAAAAATTTTAAATATACCTTGCAAACATAAATATAACCCATTTCATGAATTCATTTAAACTTATTTCCCCCTATTTCTATCAGCGGCGACACCTGATAGCAACCGGCATTGCCTGCCTGATGGTGGTGGATACGCTCCAGCTGTGCATCCCCCGTGTTATCAAGTGGGCGGTTGATGACCTGACATCCCTGCAGATTGATACCAGGCAACTGGCCATATATGCCGCAGAAATCCTGTGCATCGCTCTGCTCATGGCCGCGCTCCGCTTTGTATGGCGCAGGTTTTTGATCGGCACGGCACGGGTGGTGGAAAAAAAACTTCGCGACAAATTGTTTGCACATATCCAGACCCTTTCGGCCGGCTTTTTCGACCGGACCAAAACCGGCGACTTAATGGCCCATGCCACCAATGATATCGCCAACATCCGCATGGCTGTGGGCATGGGAATGGTTGCCATGACCGATGCCATTTTCCTTGGCAGCGCCGCCATCTGCTTTATGGCATATATTAACGTAAAGCTGACCCTGTTTGCAATAATTCCTATGCCTGTAATTGTCTTTGTTACCCGGAGTTTTGGAAAAAAAATGCATAAAAGATACACAAGGGTTCAGGCGACATTTTCTGATTTAACCGAATCGGTTCGAGAAAGCTTTGCCGGAATTCGTGTGGTCAAGGCTTTTAACCGCCAAACCGATGCTGCTGATCGGGTGGCAGCCGACTCTAAAAAATATATCCGGGAAAATCTCAACCTGGTTAAAATTACCGGCACGTTTTTCCCTATGATGATCCTTTTTACAAACATCAGCCTGGCCATTGTATTGTTCTTAGGAGGACACCAGACCATTACCGGCGTGATCACAACCGGTGATTTTGTCGCCTTTATCAGTTACCTGAATCTGCTGACCTGGCCCATGATGGCTATGGGCTGGGTGACCAATCTGATCCAGCGGGGGGCGGCGTCCATTGACCGCTTAAACAGAATATTGCAAACACAGCCGGAAATTATCGAACGCCCGGACGCGGTGTCTCAAACCGAATTCTCGGGAAAAATTTCATTTCAAAATATTTGCTTTGCATACCCCTCCGACAGCCGGCCGGTATTACATAATATTGATTTTACAGTATGTCCCGGATCTGTCCTGGGAATAGTCGGCCCCCAGGGCAGCGGAAAAACAAGTATATTACGATTGATCCCGAGAATTTATGAAATCAGTTCCGGCAAAATCACCATTGATGATATCAACATTCAACAGCTTAAACTTACGGATTTAAGAAAAAATATCGGGTTTGTGCCCCAGGAGCCGTTTTTGTTTTCCGGCACCATCCGCGACAACATTACCTTTGGAGAAAACATTGACGATAAAAAAATATTTGAATCCACAAAAGCCGCCTCGCTTTATAAAACCATCTGCGCGTTTCCAGACGGCCTTGACACCATTGTGGGTGAAAAGGGGGTCGTGCTTTCCGGCGGACAAAAACAGCGCATCGTCCTGGCCCGGGCCCTGATCTGTAACCCGCCGATCCTGCTGATGGATGATCCCATCGGCCAGGTGGATACCCAGACCGCTGCCGCCATTATCGACACGATCCGGTCTCTGTCTTCGACAAAGACAATAATTATCGTATCCCACCGGCTTGCTGCGGTCAGGTTCGCCGACCACATCATTGTATTGAACAACGGACGGATTGCCGAATCCGGAACCCATGAGACGCTCATCGCTCGAAATAATTATTACTCAAATTCATATAAGATTCAAAGCGCTGAAGAATTGGAAGAACAACCTGAAAAATGACGACTTCGGCCAAAAACATATTTGAAGAGAAAAAACTCGGCAAAGCCCAGGATTTAAGGCTTTTAAAAAAGCTGTATCCGTTTATTAAACCATACCGGGTTTTATTTGCAGCCACCCTGGTGCTGATCATTCTGATTACCGGGCTGGAATTAACCATACCGTATATCACCAAAATCGCCATTGACCGGTATATCGTGCCGGAAAATATCAGTCCGATCGTAGCCCCGGATATCAGCCCAGATATCAGCCCAGAGATAAAACCGGATACACACCGGCCATATCACACCAGGCACCTTGAAGTTGACGGCTCAAATCAGAAAACAGCAAAAATTATCAATGCTCATCCAGCACTTTTTCAGACCGATGGCACATCGGCATACATTGCCTATGAAGACTTGCCCGAACTTAATTCTAAAACAATTTTTCAGTTGCGCAAAAAAGATATCACGGGCGTCTCCCTTGCGGCGGCCGTCCTTTTGATCATTGTAATCATAAGCTTTGGCTTGAATTTTGGCAAGGTCATACTCATGGAGTATGCCGGACAAATGATGATGCACGATCTGCGGATAAAACTGTTCTCCCATATCCAGCAATTGTCTGTCCATTTTTTTACTAAAAATCCGGTGGGGCGGCTTGTCACCCGTGTTACCAATGATACCCAGAACATGCATGAAATGTTCACATCTGTTCTGGTATTTGTAGTCAAGGATTTGTTTATGCTGGCAGGAATTACGGTGGTTCTTTTTTCCATCGACTGGCAGCTGTCGGTTGCGGTCTATACGGTGTTTCCGCTTGTTTTTTATGCATCCTATAAATTCTCAAAAGCCGCACGGGGAGCATTTCGAACACTTCGCATCAAAATGGCTGAAATCAACTCCAAATTTTCTGAAACCATCGGCGGCATGCAGGTAATTCAGCTTTTTGGCCGGGAACAATCCAACTTAAACCAATTTAAACGCATCAACAAAGAACATTATAACGCCAACATGCAGCAGGTAACGATCTTTGCCTTATTTATGCCGATAATAGAAATGATGAGCTCTGTTGCCCTGGCGGTTGTTATTTTCCACGGCGGTGAAAGCCTGATCGCCCATAGGATTACACTTGGAACCCTTGTGGTATTCATCTCATATATCAAAATGTTTTTCAGGCCCATTCGAGATATTGCCGAAAAATATAATATCACTTTAAACGCTTTATCATCGGCAGAAAGATTGTTTCTGATTTTTGAAGACACGGACAGGCTCCCGGAAGCGGATGCGGCACACCGGGCGCTGATCCCGGCAAAAATGGATTCAATCCTTTTTGATAATGTTTCTTTTTCATATGTGGCCGGAGAAAAGGTCCTAAAAAATATCTCGTTTGAGGTTCATGCGGGTGAAACAGTGGCCATTGTCGGGCCCACCGGTGCGGGTAAAACATCCATCGTCAATCTGATGATCCGGTTTTATGATCCGGATTCCGGCAATATACAAATCAATAAAACAGATATCCGACAGTTTGTAACCGCTGACATCCGATCAAAAACAGCCATTGTCATGCAGGACCCGTATCTGTTTTCAGGCAGCATTAAAGACAATATTTTCACTAAACATCATCAAACAACAAAAAAAGAGATCAATGCCGTCCTGGACGCATCCTGCTGCCGATCCCTGATCGAAAAACTTCCCCGAGGCATCGACTCAGAACTTTCAGAAAGCGGAGCGACCCTGTCAAGCGGTGAACGGCAGCTTATATCCATTGCAAGGGCTCTGGCCCATAATCCTGATTTAATTATTTTCGATGAAGCCACCTCATATATTGATTCGGAGACGGAAGACAAAATTCAAAACGCGCTGGCCAACCTCATGAAAAACAGAACATCCGTGATCATCGCCCATCGCCTCAGCACCTCCCGTATAGCGGACAGAATCATGGTGCTGCGCTCCGGCCGGATTATAGAAACCGGCACTCACAGGGAATTGATTGATCAAAAAGGCTTTTATTATCGCTTGAACCAGCTTCAGGGGTGATGTTTTTGTAAAAATCATATAAATTGCTCTTGTCAAAATCATTTTTACATGATAATGAATTGAACTTTATAAATATAATTGTCTAACCACCCAATAATATTCATACTTGATACTTTCAACTTAAACAAAAGGAGATAAGAAAAAATGGCTTACGATGCAGTTAATATGGCAGACTGGCAAATTTCCGAAGCAGCTGAACCAAACATGCCGACACCCGATGCATGGCGAGATAAACTGGGCCTGGAAAAGGACGAAATCCTGCCCATGGGCAGACTGGCAAAACTTGACTTTCTCAAAATCATCAACCGTCTTTCCGACAAACCGGACGGCAAATACATTGAGGTCACAGCAATTACCCCGACGCCGCTGGGAGAAGGAAAAAGCACCACCTCCTGCGGTCTTATGGAAGGCCTGGGCAAACGTGGCGTGAATGTTGGCGGCGCTCTTCGTCAACCCTCCGGCGGCCCCACGATGAACGTCAAAGGAACGGCGGCCGGCGGCGGAAACTCTCTGCTGATCCCCATGACCGAGTTCTCTTTAGGTCTGACCGGGGACATCAATGATATAATGAACGCCCACAACCTGGCCATGGTGGCCATGACTTCCCGTATGCAGCATGAAAGAAACTATAATGACGAGCAGCTTGACAGGCTCACCGGCATGCGTCGGTTAAACATCGACCCCACCCGCGTGGAACTGGGATGGATCATGGACTTCTGTGCTCAATCGCTGCGTAATATCGTTATCGGCATGGGCGGTCGCTTTGACGGGTTTACCATGCAGTCCAAGTTTGGGATTGCCGTTGGATCCGAATGCATGGCGATTCTGGCCGTAATCCGGGATCTGGCGGATCTGAAAGAACGCTTAAACAACATTACCGTGGCTTTTGATAAAAGCGGAAAACCGGTAACCACCGGTGATCTGGAAGTCGGCAATGCCATGACGGCATTCATGCGTAACACCATCAACCCCACCATGATGTGTACCGCCGAATATAACCCCTGCATGGTCCATGCCGGTCCGTTTGCCAATATCGCAGTGGGCCAGTCATCCATTATTGCTGACCGTGTGGGCCTGAAACTGTTCGACTATCACGTCACCGAATCCGGATTTGCCGCGGACATCGGTTTTGAAAAATTCTGGAACGTAAAATGCCGGTTCTCCGGTTTAAAACCCCATGTTTCCGTTCTGACAACGACCATCCGCGCTTTGAAAATGCACGGCGGCGGACCCAAGGTCGTAGCCGGTATCGCCCTGCCTGAAGAATACACCAAGGAAAACCTGGAACTGGTGGAAAAAGGCGTTGAAAATATGGTTCACATGATCAACGTTATCCGAAAATCCGGCATCAACCCGGTTGTCTGTATCAACCGCTTTTACACGGATACGGATGCGGAATGCGCCGTTGTCAGGAAAGCGGCCGAAGCTGCCGGCGCCCGTTGCGCTGAGTCCAAACACTGGGAACTGGGCGGCGAAGGTGCCCTGGAATTTGCCGATGCCGTTATCGACGCCTGCAACGAAGAAAACGATTTCAAATTCCTCTATCCCCTGGAAATGAAACTGCGCGATCGTGTTGATACTATCGCCAAGGAAGTTTATGGTGCAGACGGTGTAGACTGGTCTCCTGAGGCCGAAACAAAAGCCAAAATGCTTGAAAATGATCCCCAGTACGCAGATTTTGCCACCATGATGGTTAAAACCCATTTAAGCCTGACCCATGATCCGGTTCTAAAGGGCGTTCCCAAGGGCTGGCGTCTGCCTATCCGCGACGTTCTGATCTATTCCGGAGCCAAGTTCCTCTGCCCCTGCGCGGGTGCCATCAGCCTGATGCCTGGAACAGGTTCCAATCCGGCATTCAGAAGAATTGATGTTGACACTGAAACCGGAAAGGTATCCGGTCTGTTCTAGAATTCCAATACGAAATTTTAGTCAACCGATGATAATAAAAAAGCCCGGCGGGGATTTCCCTGCCGGGCTTTTTTATGAAAGAACAAACAATCTGCGTCAGTTCAGAGTTGATGAGACGCTACGGCCGTTTCATCGGAATATTCCACTTATTCATATATTTCCAAATTGACGCCCTGCTGAACCCGACCCGGCGGGCGACCTCGGCCTTATTCCAGTTGCTGGCTTCAAGGGTTTCAAGCAAAAACGACCTGGTCAGTTTTTTTCGCAAAACCCCGGCCCGTTCATCATCTGGCTGTAATTTTAAAAAATTCATCCGGTATTCCATACGCCGGATTTCAACCGGAAGATCAAAAATATCGATGTGATCTTTCTCGCACAACACAAACGCATGCTCAATGGCATTTTCAAGCTCACGCACATTGCCCGGCCAGTTGTAATCCAGCAGAATCCGCATTGCCGCCTGGGTTACACCTGCAATACACTTTCCGGTTTTATGGTTCTGAGACTTAATAAAATGACTGACCAGAATGGGAATATCCTTTTTCCGTTTCCGTAACGGCGGGATATTTATGGGAAACACTTTAAGGCGATAATACAGATCTTCCCGGAATTGCCCGCTTTCAACAAGGCTGTACAAATCCCTGTTTGTGGCCGTAATGATCCGGATATCGATTTTGCGTTTTTTTGATTCCCCCACCCGCTCCAATTCACGCTCCTGGAGAACCCGAAGAAGCTTCACTTGAATAAACGGACTCAAATCTCCAATTTCATCTAAAAACAGAGTGCCGCCTTCCGCATCTTCAAACCGGCCTGTCCGGTCGCGAACCGCACCGGTAAACGCGCCTTTCACATGGCCGAAGAGTTCACTTTCTAAAAGTGATTCGGAAAGGGCACTGCAATTGACCGTTAAAAAAGGCATATCAGAGCGGCTGCTGTTGTAGTGAACAGCGCCTGCGACCAGTTCTTTGCCGGAGCCGCTCTCACCCTGGATTAAAATGGTGGCATCGCTTGAAGCCGCCGATTCGATAGTGGAAAAAACACGCTGCATGGCGCTGCTTTTACCGATAATATTGTCAAACCGATAAATTTCGCCCATTTTCCGGTTGGCTTCTTCGACTTCCCGCCGGGCTTTGTGCAACTCCGTCAAATTGGTCACTGTTTCCACAACGCCTCTGACGTTGCCATTTTTGTCTCTAAGAATCCTCGCACTTTTAATAACCGGCACATCATTACCATTTTTATGTTTGAGAAAGCATTCCTTACCGTCAATGCGTCCTTGTTTGTAGATTCCGCACTCACTGATCCCGGCAGGACAGGCTTTGCTGAAGCAGCGGTTAAAATTAAGCAATGTACAGGATTTTCCCATAGCCTCTTTTACGCTGTAACCTGAGATTCGTTCCATCGCCGGATTCCAGGATGTGATTTTTCCATTGCCGTCAAGGGTGAATACACCATCTGCCATTGATTCAAGAAGCAGGCGTTCAAATTCAGGGTCCAGAATATCAGGGAGATTTTTGTTCATTATATTTCCTTATATATCCTTTTTTAAAAATGCTACCATGGCGCTACTAAACAGAGAAGTAGCGCTACTTTTAAAATAATTCTATTTATTCACTTGTCAATAAAAAATGCTGCTTATTTTTCCCTGTTTTAAATTTATCAAATATCTCAAGTGATTATTCATAAAATAAATCACACGGCGCATTAAAAATACAATTTAAGATATATATGGCATAAGTATTGAATAGTAAGAATGTCTGAATGCCAATGACAACTGGATTGTAAAAAGCGATGGAGGAAGCATGGAGCCAAAAGAAATAACGTCAAAAACTGAATTTGACAGCACGATTCAAAACGGTGTTACGCTGGTAGATTTTAATGCACCATGGTGCGGACCGTGCCGTTCACAGGAACCCATACTTGAAAGAATTGCCGATCAGTTTGACGGCCGGGCCCTTGTAGCTGCCATGAATATTGACAATCACCAGATGATCGCTATGGAGCTGGGCATTCAGAGCATCCCGACCCTGATAATTTTTAAAAATAATAAAGAAATTCAGCGGTTTATCGGACTTCAACCGGAAGCAACCTTAACCAGCGCTTTGGAAAAGTTACTTGATTAATATTGAATTGATACCAGGATAAAAATCTCATGGGAAAATGTATCAATCATCCGGACAGGGAAACCAATTTTTTATGCATGAAGCACAATATCTACTTGTGCGAAGAATGCTTAAAATGCCGCGACCCTGAAATTCATTGCAAATTTCGTTCTTCATGCCCCATATGGTTCATGGATAAAAGGGGCGGGAAAAGCATCGATGAGATTTCCGATAAAAAAACCGAGACCCAATTCAAAGTTCTTTTCAAACCTGACAATAAGGAAATAACTGTTTCAGAAGGTACCACCCTGCTTGAAGCGGCAGTGGCAGCGGATGTCCCTTTAAACGCATCCTGCAACGGTAAAGGTTCCTGCGGCAAGTGCAAACTGATTCTAGAATCCGGCAGTATTGAAAGTGCTGACACCCCTCTTCTAAGTATGGAAGAAAAAGAAAATAATTATATACTGGCTTGCCAGACAACTGTTCACGGCGATATTTCCGTCAGGATACCCGAAGAAACACTGGAAAAAAAATTAAAAATTGCGGGTATGGGCAAAGAAGCGACAGATCGGTTAAAAGGCATGGTAACAAAAATTACGCCCATGCTTGAAAATTTTTCCCTCGAACTTGCCCCGCCCACCCTTGATGATTCCATCAGCGACCTGGATCGATTGATCCGGGGACTTTCCAAAAGCGGCTGCGATACTGACAGGATAACGACCGGCCTTAAAGTAATGCGGGAACTGGCCGCAGCCATGCGGGATGAAAACTGGAAGGTTTCAGCCTCGGTTATTAAAAAAAGAAATTCAAGCGAAATCGTGCATGTTGCTCCCGGTAATGGCGGCACAACTTCCATGGGGCTTGCCATTGATATCGGGACTACATCCATCGTGGTCTACCTGGTTGACATGGCAGACGGGTCAATTCTGGCCGCAACATCGGGCCATAACCGGCAGTCAGCCTGTGGTGATGACGTGATTAACCGGATTGTATGCGCGGAAAAAGACGGTGTTAAAAAACTCAGCCGCATGGGGCTTGCCACCATTAATGGTCTTATCAACGAAGCCATTGAAAGCGCCGGCGTCAAAGCAGACCGGATCGACAATGTAGTCATTTCCGGAAACACCACCATGACCCATTTGATCCTTAAAATTGAACCGCGCAATATCCGGCGGGAACCTTATATCCCTTCTGTTTCGGCCTTTCCCATTTTAAAGGCCGGCAATATCGGCCTTAAAGTCAACCCGACTGCGGCCGTATTTGTCATGCCCGGACCGGCCAGCTATGTGGGTGGCGATATAGTTTCCGGCCTGATTTATACGGGCTTTCACAGGGAAAAAGCTCTTACTCTATTTATTGATGTGGGCACCAACGGAGAAATTGTTTTAGGCAATAAAGACTGGCTGATGACGGCTTCGTGCTCGGCGGGTCCTGCCTTTGAAGGCGGCGGTGTGCGCTGGGGGATGCGGGCGGAAGACGGAGCCATTGAAAAAATTGCCATTGATCCTGAAACTTTTGTTCCGACCTTTTCGGTTGTTGGGGATACGCAGGCAAGGGGAATCTGCGGATCAGGCATGATCGATCTGATTTCCGAAATGCTGTTAACCGGCATCATTGCACCAAACGGAAATTTCAATATAGACGATACCCATCCCCGAATCACGAAGGACGGAGACGAAACAGCCTATATCCTGGCGTTTGCCGAAGAAACGTCCGTTGATAAAGACATCCTTTTTATGGAATCGGATATTGACAATATCATCCGAAGCAAGGGCGCGGTCTACGCCGGTTTCAAGGTCCTTTTAAATCAGGCTGGATTTGATTTTTCAATGATCGACCGGATTATCATAGCCGGCGGTTTCGGCCAGTACCTTGATTTAGACAAGGCGATCATCATCGGCCTGTTACCGGATATTGATAAGGACAAATTTAAATACATCGGCAACAGTTCCATCGCCGGCGCTTATCTGGCCTTGCTTTCCGAAGATTTTCGGAAAGAAGCCATCGATATCTCAAACAAGATGACCTACATCGATTTTTCCAGCAACACACAATTTATGAATGAATTCACCTCCGCGCTGTTTTTACCGCACACGAACATAGAGGATTTTCCCAGCGTGAAGAAAATCATTCGCTAAAATATAAAGAGAGCTGCAAACATGTTTTACTTATAAAAGGCGATAAAGGAAGCTTGGCATACCTCCGCTTACATCTTCCTTTTTCAATTGTCGGCGGCCCATGCGTCTTCAGCAGCGCATGGTTCGCCGGCAATAATAAACTTTCAAATACAAAATTTGAGCAATAAACAAGGGGGTTTTCTATGGAAAATCTATCTTTTTCAGATATGGCGATCGTTTCCTGCGGTACGTTACGTATGGAGTTAACCCGTTTAAAAGAAGAAGGATTTCTGGATACCGAACATATTTATTATACAACGCCGGGACTTCATGAGGACATCCATGAACTGGAAAGACAACTTGTTGAAAAAATTAATAAGGCAAAAGAAAAGACAGACAAGGTCATTGTGGTTTACGGGGGCAAGTTCTGCTATGTGAACGCAGATGAGCCCTTGAGAAAAATGCAGACCATCATAGAGGAACAGGGGCCGGGCGTTGTCCGGATCGAAGCGACCCATTGCATGGATATGATCGCCGATGAAGCTGAGCGGGAAAAAATTGCCAATGAACTTGCCGGGGGAGAAAAAGTCTGGTGGATGGTGCCCGGCTGGGTCCGGTTCCGGAAGCTTGTATTCAAAGGATGGGATAAAGGGCTTGCCAATGAAAATTTTCCCAGACACTCAGGAGGTGCAATTGTCTTAGACGGGATTGGATATCTTGATCAATACATGGCTGAAAATCCGGAGGATTTCTTAGACTATTGCGATTGGATGGGAATCCCCATGCAGGGGTATCCGACGTCGTTAGACAGGCTGAAATCACTCCTTCTGGATCAGGCAAAAAAATTTGATTAAATGTAAGGGTAAAAGAACAACTATTGTTGAACCTATTGAATATGATCTTGTGAATTAAAAAAATTACACCCGATTCATTTTAGAACCCGGCCCAAGGGGCTATTTTAAATATTGCAGAGCCGGTATTATATCATGAAAGGAGGTGAGAACAAGAGAGACAAACACCGTTAGTTAAAAGCGGTGGCGACACTATTCGCGTAAAAACGCGTTAAAAGAAGGAGGGCGAAAAAATGGCTAAAATGAAAAAATACATGGCGGTTCATAATAATCCCGGTATTGATTGTGAAGTTGTTCAGGCTAACTGGCGAAAACTGGCCAGGATTGAAGCTGCTACATGGGAAAGAACCTTTTTTAACGAAGATAAAGGAATGCGCTATTGCATATGGCTTGCCAAAGATGAAGAACAGCTGAAAAAAATTTTTACTGATATGAATGTATCCTGGGAATCAATCATTCCTGTTGAAGAGACTATACCGGACCTCTGGGGCGAAAAATGGCAGGAACATCTTGAGGCAGAAAAAGCAGCGGATACTCTTGGCGCTTAGGGTTCACGGTTGCCGGTTTACGGTTGTCTGAAGATACACGTTTAATCTTAGATATATTTTTTTGTAATATCGGTACGACAGATTAATGTTTTTTTCTTGATTCTCCGCCAATGTCAACTGTAAACCCGCTATGACTACAGGTAAAAATCATAACAATGAATAGTTTTGTGAAAAGGAAGCTTGGCATACCTCCCTATACATCTTCCTTTCTCAATAGCAGGCGGCTCACCCTTGAATACAGCGGGTGATCCGCCTGCAAAATCGACAACAAGCGGATACAAGTTTAAACATAAACAGCACATTGGCCATGGGACGTAAAAATTCAGGTGGAAAACCAGAGCATACACCGAAACATACATATGATAGAATTGTTTGGGCCAGAAAAATTCTGGACCTGGCCGAGTCTGCTACAATGCAGGAAATCAAAGGTAATTACAGGGAACTGATTCATAGATGGCATCCGGACAAATGTCGTGGAGATCAAAAAAAATGCCGCGAAATGACGAATAAAATTATCCAGGCCCATAAAATTATAATCGACTATTGCAACCAGTACAAATTTTCATTTAACAAAAATGAGGTGGAAAAATATCTTTCAGCCCAGGAATGGTGGTTAAAAAAATTCGGTGCCGATCCCGTATGGGGAAACAAAAAACAGATCTGATTTTGAGTTATATAACAGGTTTAAAAAATGACGCAGGTAAATCGAATTGAAAAATCATTCGTTCGAGGCGCTATTGCAAAAATTATTATATATGGCGGCCTAGTTGCGGGTATTAATCTAATTATTCTTGCTGACGCCTATTGGCCGTTGATTGAAAATACAAAAAAATTTACTGAAATTTCATACACGGAATTTACCCAGGAAATCTTTCTTTTTCTGACCGCCATCACATTCTGGAGAACCGGCACTCAAACCACTCCAAAACGATCGTTTGCGTTATTGCTGTCCGGATTTGCCGCACTGGCGCTTTGCCGGGAATTTGACTTTTATTTTGATTGTATGTGGAAAGGCTGCTGGGAAATACCTGCCTTGGTGGTAACTTTTAGTTTCGGATATCTGGTTTACAGGTATAAGGACAATTTTATTTGCGATATGACTGAATTTATTAAACGGCCTGAATTTGGCATCTTCCTATGCGGCTTTTTAACGGTGTTTGTTTTTTCCCGCCTGTTTGGCATGAGTCTTTTATGGAAAGCTGTAATGACGAAGGGCTATATGGGATGCGTTAAAAACGCGGCTGAGGAAGGGGTGGAACTGCTCGGTTATCTTTTTATCACTATTGCTTCTATTAAATATTATCTGTTTAAAAGCAGGAAAAATTAATAAGAAAAAGAGGGACGATCATATAAAAGGTCAAGAATGCCCCCCCCCTTTTTTTTATAAAAATCTGGACAAAACAATCGCTAATTCTGTATATTGATAAAAATTCGTATCTTGTTTTTAATATCAATATATAAAAACGATAGTTTTGTATGCTTAATTTCTGTTTTTTAAATACAAAAAAATATAAATTTCTTTTTCAGCCAACCAACACCCTGTTGATTGTTCTTTTTTTCTGGATGACGCCCCCGCTTTTATATGCTGAAGAATCCGGTGGATTCAAGACATTCACTTTTTATATGGAAAACGATATTTTTGCCAGCAAGGATGGCCAATACACCAATGGATTCAAACTGACCTGGACCCGCTATGGGCTGGCAGAATTACCTGAAGATGCATGGGCACATCGATGGCTGTATCCGGTTGTCAAACGACTGGGATTTGAAAAAAAACCGGAATCGGAAAAAGCGATCACCTTTTCCTTGGGACAGAATATGTATACACCCAATGATATTGAAAAAACGGAACTGATTTCTGATGACCGGCCCTATGCAGGGATCTTATATATGGAATTAGGCTTTCACCATAAATATAAAAATCGAATGCACACGCTGGGACTCTGTGCGGGAATTGTCGGGCCCCATTCCTATGCTGAGGCGCTTCAATCGGAAGGGCATGCGTTATTGCACAATAAAGAACCTAAAGGGTGGGATAACCAGCTCAAAGATGAACCGGTCATTGGCCTGATATATGATTACAAACACAAGATTTTTACATCCAATATCAATGCCGGGGCCGGGGGGGATATCATTTTTAATGCCGGGGCCGGCCTGGGTAATGTCAAGACATTTTGCCATGCCGGTTTAATGATGCGGTGGGGATGGAATGTGCCGAATGATTGCGGGAATTTTCCCATTCAACCGGCCACTTGTTTTCACTCGGAATTCAAGCAATCGACATGTCAATCACAGAAAAAAAAATATGGTATTCATCTGTTTTTTTCTGCCGGCAGTGAGCTTGTTTTGCATGATATTTTTTTAGACGGCAATACATTCCGTGACAGTCACAGTGTAGATAAAAAGCCGGTTATCGGTATTTTGATGGGGGGCATTGGCCTGGTGACGGGAAGAGTAAAAACCGTCATTGCCTATGTTGCCAGGACAAAAGCTTTTGATACCCAGTCAAAAAGCGAAGCGTATGGGTCGATGAATGTTTCATTTCACTATTGATTACTCATGAATGGTTTTGTCCACATGGATATTGTATTTTTTAAGACGATTATACAACGCAACCCGGCTGATTCCTAAAATTTTAGCCGCTTTTGATTTGTTCCCCATGGTTGAGGAAATGGCAGACATCAATTGTTTCCTTTCCTCATCACTGCCGGGTGGCTCCGGATGCTTAAATGGGGTATATTGTTTTTTTTGTTTTTTCAATAAATTGTCAGGCAAATGATCGGGAGTGATTTCCCCTTCACGACACAACACAAAGGCGTATTCAATAATATTGATTAATTCTCGTACATTGCCCGGCCAGTGATATCCATATAACACGGCAAGAGCTTCCTTGCTCATCACTGAAACCGGTTTTCCGGTTTTAAGACGTATTCTGTTTAAAAATGTATTTATCAAAAGCGGGAGATCCTGTTTTCTTTTACGAAGCGGAGGCATATGAATGGGCAGCACACCGATGCGGTAAAACAAATCTTCACGAAAAGTACCTTTTTTAATGAGCTCCCCAAGGTCTTTATTGGTGGCTGAAATAAGCCGAACGTCTAAAGAAACGGATTGATTGTCACCCACTTTTTCAATTTTCTTTTCTTCCATGACCCGAAGCAGCTTTACCTGGGTGGACAATGGCATATCGCCTATTTCATCTAAAAAAATATCCCCTTTATGAGCCGCCTCAAACCGGCCGATACGTGTTTTCAAGGCACCGGTAAATGCGCCCTTCACATGCCCAAAAAGTTCGCTTTCAAGGAGTGATTCATTTAACGCGGCACAATTAACTTTCACAAAAGGGCCCTTTTTCCGATCACTTAAGTTATGTATAGCATTGGCAACAAGCTCTTTACCGGTGCCGCTTTCTCCATAAAGAATGACCGGAACATCAGATTTGGCAACGCTTGTAATCAGCTCAAACACCTGCTGAATGGCAGGAGATTTACCTATCATGGACTGGAAGCTGTCTTTTGTACTCAATTCATTACGGAGATTTGAAATAACCGCTTCCATGGCCAATGCCTCGCTCAAATCCGTCAGTGTCTCCACCCCGCCGATAATTTTTCCGTCGCTGGATTTTAAAATCGTGGCATTTTTAAACACATTAACAGTGTCTCCGTTTTTTTTTTGAAGCTTACACCTGATCTTTAAACGTTTTTTTTCAAAAAGCGCGCAAAAATGATCAGGGGATTGTTTTCTTTTAACAAAACACCTGTCGCAGTTTAATACACCGCAGGTGTTTCCCACAAGCTCACGCTCTTTAAAACCTGTAAGGCGTACCATGGATTGATTAACGGAGATAATCATTCCTCTAGAATCGACAACCATAAGCGCTTCGGCCATGGTATCAATAATGGTTTTCCAGTACTGGTTCTGCTTAATCCCGAGTTGTTTCATCTACTTTATCCTGTTGTAAATATCTTTACAGTTGTCAACTGTGTAAAGCATTTACACTTGTAAAGCAATAAAAAATATTTGCTGTAAAATCAACCTCATAAAAATTGCCCGTTCTGGCATGATAATTGCTTTATTATAAAATTGTAAATCAAAATTGATTTACCGTGACATCCATTTTGGAACAAATGAAAAATCAACCAAATCATATAATCGATCTCGTCGGCTTAATCGCACCTGTTGCAGCGCTTCAGGCTGTTGAGAAGTTCCGCGAAATGAAGACAGGCGAATGCCTTGAAATGATAAATTGTAATCATGAGACAAAAAAAATGATTTTACAGTTTTTTCCCAAATCATCTTATCAATTGCTCCATGAAAAAAAAATGCACCCCAATTCATTTTCGTATCAAATTGCCATACAAAAAACCGGAGAGATATAACTGATAAATTGAAATTCAGGAGAGAATAGATGTCCAAAGCAAGTACCGTCCTGATCTACGGGACCAATTTGAGCGGTTACAGAATCGCCTATGCCCTTGGCAAAATGGGATACAAAACCGTAATGCTGAATCGCGGGGCTTATGTTGATGAAGTCAGAAATCAGGTATTGTCCCAGCTTCCTTTTGATCTATGCTGGGCCTGTGCTTACGCGCCCCAGCGGTTGTTCGTGGGGCTTGGAGCCATGCAGATAATGTATAATGCTGAGCTTCTTGAATTAAAGGGCGAGGCAGGAAATTTTACGGCGAAAATCCGGAAGCGGGATGCGTTTGTCAATAACTACATCTGCACGGAATGCGAAAAATGCGTGGACGCCTGCCCGGTTACGGTTGAAAAAGACGGCAAAAAACAAAAGGCGATAAGTATGATGCCCAAGATGTTCTGGGAGAATATTTTTCTGATTGACGAAGAAAACTGCACCCAATGCGGGGAATGCGAAACCGCATGCCCCACCGGAGCTTTGAAAATAAATCCACCGGTCGAGGAGGTGGAAATTGAAGCAGGCGCTGTCATCCTTGCCCCTGAATTTGATGAACCCGGCGAAGCGGAACTGTCCCATTTCGGATGGGGATCAATACCGAATGTGGTCAAAAGTTCGGATATTGCCCGGGCGGCTTTGGCCACAAATTTTACCGGAGATTCTTTTAAACGTCCGTCTGATGGAAAGCTACCCCAAAGTATCGCCATCATCGTGACACCACATTTCAATGAAAAGGGAATAGAGTATGAAAACTGCAACGCCAGTGCCCAGGCGGTATATCGCGCCAACAAAATAAAAGAGATGCATCCTGACATTGATGTGTCCCTTTTTTGCCGGGATTACAAATGTTACGGCAAGGGACATTGCCGCATGTATGAACAGGCAAAAGACAGCGGAGTTCAGATCATCAGGACGGAAAAACTGGCGTTAAGTGCGGCAAATGGCGAAAAAAACAAGATTTCATTTAAGCCCGGCGGTACAAATGACGAAAAAACAGTGGATATGACCATCCTGATCACCGGCCAGCGTCCCCCAACCACTATGGAAAGACTTTCCAAAGTTTGCGGTGTTACTGCGGAATCCCACGGATTCTGTAATATTATGCCTTTTTCCAGTGCTAAAACCGAGGTGGACGGTATTTTTGCAGTGGGCGAATTCACATCTCCGAAGGGAAATCCCGAGACCATCTGGGAAGGATATGGCCCGTTAAGAGAAATTACTTCCTGGTTGGGGGGAAAAAGCGTTGAAAAACCCAAACCCCCTGTGCTGAGGGATGTTTCATATGAAAAAACACGTACGGGTGTTTTTATATGTAGTTGTTTCGGAACATTTTCCGATAAAATGGACCTTGAATCACTTGCCAACCGGGTAAAAAATTTTCCCCATGTGGCCCATGCGGAGATAATTAACGGCTGCTGCACGCCGTCTTCCATCCAGGAAACTGCGGCAAAAATAAAAGAATCCGGTGTCAACCGGGTGGTGCTGGCCGTCTGTACCCCCACCCAGAAAATGATGAAATTTAGAAAAACCGTTATGATGGCAGGATTAAATCCGCTGCTTTCCGAATTTCTCCGCCTCAGGGAGGATGTGATCCAGGTACATACGGACCCGGCAAAGATGGGAGACAAGGCAGCGGCAATGATTTATGCCGCAGCAGCCAAGTTAAAAACCGCCCGGGCCATGCCGACCTTAATGGATCATATGGGGGCAACGGTCCTGATCATTGGCGGCGGAGCATCCGGGCTTGAGGCCGCAAGATATCTGGGAGCTGCCGGATATGATGTTCAAGTGGCGGAAAAGACAGATCACATTGGTGGCATGGCGGATATTTTGCCCATAGATCTTGAGGGCCACGAAATTCAAAAATATATGACACAACTCGTGGATGATATTGCAAAGGATACGCATATCACGGTTTATACCAATACAACAGTGTCCGATGTTTCAGGGTATGCCGGCAATTTTCATGTCCGTTTGGAAACTAAAGATGGTGAAACGGTTGTTATAGATCCGGCGCTTGTCATTATCGCCACCGGCGCTCTGGAATCAAAGCCGGATCTTTATAATTACGGCAAAGATGAGCGGGTCATGACTCAGTTGGAGTTTGAACAAAAACTGGCTAACAAACAAATCACCAGCGGCCATGTGGCCATGATCCAGTGTGTTGGGTCCAGAAATCCGAAAAAATCATACTGTTCAAGGGTCTGTTGCTCAGCGGCCTTAAAAAATGCTTTGATCCTGAGGGAACAGAACATTGATGTCACCATCTGCTATCGTGATATGAATACATACGGGTTTAAGGATGACTATTTTCAGACGGCCATGAAAAAAGGGGTCTCCTTTTTACGGTTTGATGAAAATCAATATCCAGAACTGGAAGCGTCCGATGATGCTCTTAAAATTAAAATCAATGATATCTCAGACGGAAAAGAAAAAAATATTTCAGCGGATTATCTGATTTTGAGTACCGGCATGGAGCCGGACAGGGAAAACAACGAGGCCTTTTCAAAATTATTTGATTTAAATCTGGACGATGATGGATTTTTTGATGTGGAGTCATGCGCATGCCCCTATGAAGACGCTTCAAAACGAATTATGAAACCCTTTGAACTCTCATCAAACGGCGTGTTTGTAGTGGGATGCGCCCATTCACCCCGGTCTTTTATGGAATCGGTCATGATGGCACGCCAGGCCGCGGGGAAAGCCATGGTGATTCTGCCGGCCGCCAAAATGCCGCCGCCCAATGCCATGTATGTCTCCGAAGTGGATGTTAGCAAATGTACCGGTTGCGGCTTATGTGTTGATGTTTGTCCTTATCATGCCAGGGAAATCGATCCCATACGAAAAGTGGCGGTGGTGCGGCCATTTCTGTGTGATTCCTGCGGTGCGTGTGTGGTTGCATGCCCAAGCAGTGCGGCATTTTTAAGGGATCAGCGGGAAGATCAGCTCATCAGGAGTATCGATGGACTGCTGGCGATTTAAAATAATTACGAATTAATGGCAACTATCTGTTTATGATATTCATTATGGATAAACGGGCAGAGTAGTAGGAGAAAAAAATATGGATGAAAAAAAAGAGTTTACACCGTCAATTATTTACGGGCTGTGCAGCTGGTGTGGTACGGGCGGCTCTGAGACAGCCGGGGCAATGCATCTTCAGTATGCGGAGAATATCCGGCCTTTTCGGGTTCCCTGCACAGGCGCCATTGATCCGGTTTATATTTTAAGGGCATTAATTGAAGGCGCGGACGGATTCGCCGTCAGTGGTTGTCATCCCGGGGACTGCCATTTTGATTCAGGTAATTATCGTGCGCGAAGACGGACGGCGGTTTTAAAGAGCCTTTTAGATACTTTCGGGCTTGATTCCGAAAGGGTCTGGCTCAGATGGGTCGGCCACGGAGAAGGGAAACGATTTGCAGACACGGTCAATGAATTTAATGACCATATAAAAGAGATGGGGGGAAACCCTTTGGCTAAAAGAAGGGACACATAGATGCCGGCCCCAAAAAATGGTAGGGGCGGATCTGAGTGTCCACCCTTCCAGTACCAGATAAAACAAACAAGGGTGAGGAAAATATGAACAAGGGACTATGGATTGAAGGGCCGATAAAAAAAGGGATTCTGGACTTTTTAAACGGGCTTTTAGCGGATCAAAAAATTAAAGCAGTATTGATGCCGGCCAAAAATAAGGGTGGCGATTCCTACGCATGGTTTTTAATGGAAAAAAACGGCATGCTCGACTCGGCGGACCCTGCCCCGCCGGTGATGACCACCCAGGGTGCGAATGTTGTCAGCTATTTGACTAAAAAAGGTCCGGTTTGGGAAAAAACAGCGGTTTTGCTGCGTCCCTGTGAATACAGGGCTGTCATTGAACTGGCCAAAATAAAACAGGTTGATCTGACTAATTTGGTGTTGATCAGTTTTGATTGCCCGGGAGCATTTCCGCTGGAAAAATATATAAATGGAGACCCCAAAAAACTGGATGAAATTTTTGACACATGCCTGGAAAAACAAACCGAACTGGAAGGTGCCAGAAATGTCTGTACTATTTGCCATCGTTTCAGCGGCACGGGTGCGGACATTGAAATCGGCCTGATTGGCGGTAAAGGTGAAGGTTTCTGGCTTGTTCCCGGAAGCAGACAGGGAGAAGAACTCATAGAAGGGGTTGCGGGCAGCAAAACGGACAATTTGGACGTAAGGGAAAACGCAATCAGCGAACGCACCATTTTGCAGGAAACAAAAAGAAACAACATGCTTGATTCTTTTCAGGAAACCGTCATGGGGCCTGAAAACTTATTAAATACGCTTTCTTCCTGCATTAATTGTCATAACTGCAGCCGGGTATGCCCCATATGCTTCTGCCGGGAGTGCTATTTTGACTCAAAAGCGTTAAGCAGCGAGGCTGACAATATACTTCAGCGGGCGCAGCGGAAAGGTGGTCTCAGGCTTCCGCCTGATTTGCTTTTGTTTCATCTGGGACGGATGACCCATATGAGTTTGTCCTGCGTGTCCTGCGGAGCGTGTGAAGACGCCTGCCCGGCTGATGTGCCGGTATCAATGCTGTTTGCCCTGGCAGGTAGAAACACCCAGGCGGTTTTTGAATATGAACCAGGCCGAAGTCAGGATGAAGCTGTCCCGCATACGGTTTTCAAGTTTGAGGAATTAAAGGATTTTGAAACTCCTTATATAAAAGAGTATTCAAAGGAGCAATAGATGGAAACAATGATTGACAGCCGAATGATAATGACGGATTTTCTTGCGGCTCTTTTTGACAAACTGGATGTAGCAGCAGTGGCTGCCATGTCTAAACTTCCGTCCGGCGAAAAAGCGGCATATACACTTTTTACGGATAAAAGTGGCCTGAAAGAATGCGTGCCCTTTTTTCCGGCAATGCCGGCAAATGCAGCACGGGCGATTTCAAAACTTACCCGGGAAGAAGCACCGTCAAAAACGGTAGCGGTATTTTTACGCCCTTGCGAGCTAAGAGCTTTAACTGAACTGATAAAAATCAAACAGGCGTCTTTGGACAACCTTTTGATCATCAGCTATGACTGTTCGGGCGTATTTCCTTTTCAGAAGATCAATTTATCGGATGAAACAAAATTAAATGCATACCAGGATGCGGTTTCAACCGGAAAAAACAGCGAAGGGATTCGGCCGGTATGCGCCGCATGTACCAGGTTTACGCCCCGGGGCGCAGATATTGCCATATCAATTGTCGGACGAAGCGCAGACCAGCCCCTGGTGCTTTCGTTCCCTTCGGAAAAAGGGCAGACAGCAGCAAAACAGCTGGGCCTGGATGTTTCAAAAACAGTTGAAGCATCTCCGGCGGTAGAATCCCTGGCACGGGAAAGGAAAACAGCGGAAGAGGCACTGACTGAGCAGGTGAATGAATCGCTTTCAGGTGCACAAGGGCTGGTAAATATTTTTGACCGATGCATTTCCTGCCATGCCTGCAGCTATGTGTGCCCTATTTGTTATTGCAAGAATTGTTATTTTGACTCCCAGACCTTTGAATATTTCCCGGAAAGTTACTTTACCCGAATGACGGCAAAAGGCACGTTGCGGATGCCGGTGGACAGGGTATTGTTTCATCTGGGCAGGTTAAGCCACATGGGGATATCCTGCGTTGCGTGCGGGATGTGTGAGGATGTTTGCCCGGTAAATATCCCGGTTTCACAAATTTTTAAAACAGCAGGGAGCAAAGCCCAGGCCGTGTTTGACTATATTCCAGGCGAAAATTCCGATGACCCGTTGCCGCTGTTGGCGTATGCGGAGAACGAACTGGAAGAATTCGAGGACTGATGTGAATTACAAATTAGGAATTTCAGATGGGGAAAAATTATGGCGAACAATGAAACAGATATAAAAATTGTGGCTTTTTTGTGTAACTGGTGTACGTTTACCGCAGCCGATCTGGCCGGCACCAGCCGGCTTAAATACGCACCGAACATTAGAATTGTAAAGGTAATGTGCTCCAGCAGGATAGAGCCGGTATTTATTTTAAAAGCACTGCTTGACGGGGCAGATGGCGTATTGATTGGCGGTTGCGCCCCCGGCGACTGTCACTATTCCAAGGGAAATTTTTACGCCCGGCGAAAAATTGCTTTAGCCAAAACTCTGGCCGAAAGTGCGGGACTTGATTCTGACAGGATCAGGCTTTCCTGGATACCGGCGTCCGAAGGCCCTAAATTTGCACATGTGGTCAACGAATTTACGGAGCATATCAAAAATCTGGGGTACAATCCTGCCAGACGGGAGGTATATATATGATGGCTGATTTAGTGTTACGCGACAGATTTTTTAAAAAATATCACGGACAGGAAATAGAAAACTGCATCCAGTGCGGGACATGTACCGGTAGCTGCCCGCTGGCACCGTATATGGATTACGGCCCACGGCAGTTGTTCGCCATGGTCAGGGAGGGAGACATGACAGAAGCGTTAAACGCAAATACCATGTGGTTTTGTGTTTCATGCTATAACTGCGTCGTAAAATGCCCCAGGGGGATTTCAATCACGGACCATATGTACTCTTTAAAAAAAATGGCAGCAGAAATCGGAATTAAACCGCCAAAAATGCTTCATTTGTATCAGTCGTTTAATGCACCGGTCGAAAAACACGGCAGGCTGACGGATGTGGCTGCCATGGCCGGATACAGCTTACGGCATCCCGGTGCAGCCTTCAGAAACATGCCTTTGGGGGTGAAGCTTGCCGCAAAAAAACGCTTGGAATTCAAACCCCGACCTGTTGACAATATAACGGGTTTTAAAAAAGTCATGGAAAAAGCAAAAGAGATAGAGAGGTTATCATGAAATACGGTTTTTTCCCAGGATGCAGCTACAAGGGTGCTGCCGGATATAAAGAATCGACCGAGGCCGTTTCACAACTGCTTGGCATTGAACTGGTTGAAATAAAAGACTGGAACTGCTGTGGAGCGACAAGTTACTGGAGTACGCAAAGTCTTGAGGCGTATGTTTTGCCGGCCCGGATTATGGCATTGGCTGAGAAGCAGGAGTTTTCCGAAATCGTCAACGTGTGTAACGCCTGTTATTCGACCCTTCGCAAGGCCCATGAAAAATTGACTCAAGATAGTGACTTAAAGCAAAAAGTGAATCTGGCGCTTGCTGAAGAAGGGCTTACTTATTCGGGAAATCTAAAAATTCGGCATTTTATGGAAGTTATTGTAAACGACTTGAAAGCCGATGATATAAAAAAACATATCAAAAAAGACCTTTCCGGGCTCGTTGTGGCCCCGTATTATGGATGCCAGTTAAACCGGCCATGGGCGGACATTGATGATGCCTATTATCCGGTTTTGATGGATCGTCTCATTGAAATTGTTGGCGCTAAACCGCTAAAAAATTATTCTGCCAAAACAGAGTGCTGCGGCGCGGCACACATGGTTGCTCACAAGGATTTCTGCATACCGTTAAATAACCGTATCATAAAAGACGCCGTCAGCAAGGGCGCACAAAGTATCTGCACCCTATGCCCTTTGTGTCAGCTCAATGTTGATTCCTCACAGCAAGGGCTTGGGCTTCCCAAGATGCCGGTTATCTTTTTTACTCAGTTGATGGGATTGGCTTTTGGGTTTTCTGAAAAGGATTTAATGTTAAATAAACTTTTAACGCCGTTTAAAATGGCTGTTTAAATTTCTGGAGAATATCGACCATGAGAGAATCCATACCGAAAATAGGGGTTTATGTCTGTCATTGCGGCACAAACATTTCAGGCAAGGTGGACGTGGAGGCGGTATCTGAATATGCTTCCGGCCTTCCCCATGTAGTGGTTGCAAAAAATTTTAAATTTATGTGTTCCAATCCCGGTCAGGATCTGGTGATTGATGATATCAAGGCAAAGGGGCTAAACAGAGTAGTTGTGGCCTCATGCTCTCCAAGGATGCATGAAAAAACCTTCCGGAAGGCCTGCCAGACCGCAGGAATAAATCCGTATTATTTTCAAATGGCCTGTATCCGGGAACATGATTCATGGGTAACCGAAGATCCGGCTGCCGCCACCCAAAAAGCAAAGGATCTGGTCAGAGGTGCGGTGGCACGGGTTGCCCATCATCAGAAATTGACTTCACGGGTGGTGGATATTAATCCCAATGTGCTGGTCATTGGAGGCGGAATTGCCGGCATACAGGCGGCATTGGATATAGCCGATGGCGGAAAGAAGGTCTATCTGGTGGAAAGGGACCCGTCCATTGGCGGGAATATGTCCAAGTTTGACAAGACATTCCCGACCCTGGATTGCGCGGCCTGTATCAGCACGCCGAAACTGGTGGCCGTGGGCCAGCATGAAAATATTGAAATGATGACCTACAGCGAGGTGGCCGATGTTTCCGGATTTGTGGGAAATTTCACCGTCAAGGTCCGGAAAAAACCAAGATATGTGGATGCTGAAAAATGTACCGGTTGCGGGGTTTGTACGGAAAAATGTCCCGCAAAGGTTCTTTCGGAATTTGACCATGATCTGACTTACAGAAAGGCTATTTACACGCCGTTTCCGCAGTCGGTCCCCAACACCCGCGTCATTGATACGGAACATTGCCTTTTTTTCAAAAAAGGCAGATGCCGGGCGTGTGAAAAATTTTGTGAAGCCGATGCCATTGATTTTGACCAAAAAGAAGAGATTGTTGAAATCAATGTCGGCTCTATCATTATTGCCACCGGGTTTGAAACATTTGATCCCACGCCTTTGACACAGTATGGGTTTGGACGGTATCCTGAAGTTTATTCCAGTATCCAGTTTGAGCGGATCAATAATGCCACCGGCCCCACTTCCGGCGAAATCGTCACAAAAGACGGAAAAAAGCCCAAAGCAGTCGCCATTATCCATTGCGTGGGGTCCAGGGACGAAAATCATATGAAATACTGCTCCAGGGTCTGCTGCATGTATTCCATGAAGTTTGCGCATCTGGTCAGGGAAAAAACCGGGGCTGAAGTCTATGAATTTTACATTGACATTCGATCTCCCGGAAAAGGATATGAAGAATTTTATAACCGGCTTCAGGAAGAAGGAACACATTTTATCCGTGGCAAGGTCTCCCAGATTACCGATATGGTCGATTCTCCAAAAGATGAGGGGAGGCTGACGGTCGTGGCGGAAGATACCCTGGCACGAAAGGTGCGACGAATTCCCGTGGATATGGTGGTCTTGAGTGTGGGCCTGAAACCATCCTCCGGAATCGAGGATATTGCGCGAATGGTGGGGATTTCCGTTGATACGGATGGATGGATTAATGAGCTGCATCCCAAGCTGGGGCCTTTGGCAACCCCGTCAGACGGTATTTTTGTTGCCGGCTGCTGCCAGGGTCCAAAGGACATCCCTGACTCCGTAGCCCAGGGCCAGGGTGCGGCAGGTGAGGCCCTATCGCTTATCAGCCGGGGTAAACTTGAGATTGAAGCGGCAGTTTCAACCATTGACCCGGAAAGATGCATGGGATGCCGCCAGTGCGAAGAAGTCTGTGTATACGGGGCTATTTCATATCACCCGGCATTAAATGTCTGCGAGGTGAATGAAGCGATCTGCAAGGGCTGCGGTAATTGTACTGCCACATGTCCGAACAAGGCCATTGAGCTGAAGCATTTTAATAATGATGAACTCATGGCCGAGGTGGAGGGACTGATGTTTGGACCGGCTGATTTTCATCACAGCCCGGACGAGCAGGCAGCATGAATGGATTATTCAACCTGAAAGTATAAATTTTAATTTTTTAAGTGGTTGCTATTTGTAAAAAGGTGATTAATATTAGCTGAATTATCGTCTGCATGGATATTTCATGCAGCCATATGGGCAACTCATGGCGGGTTGTTATTTTAATATTTTAAAGCTGTTACGAAATGTGTGATTGCACGGTGATTGGTTTGAATCTCATGCAGTAATCACCTGGAGGTCAAAAAAGTGAAATATTTTCCGGCAAAAACAAAAATTTGTTTTATTTTGGCTTTTCTTTTTTTCGCCGGCATAGGGATTTTGTCCCTGATGGGCGCATGTCCTATAGACAAGATCGAATGCAGTAAAAAAAGAGAACCGGTGGGCTTTCCCCATGAGATGCATATGGAATCTTATGATTGTGAGGTTTGCCATCATGTATATGATGAGAATAAAAATAATGTCATAGATACCACGGAACTTTACGAAGACAATCCGGACATTATGTGTTCGTCCTGTCATGCGTCAGATAATACAATTAATACTCAGGAAGCATTTCACCGGAAATGTTTGGGATGTCACAACGAGGAAGCAACAATGGGCCAGGCTGCGATTCCGACCATGTGCAATGACTGCCATCGTCCGGAATCCGAAGTTTTAAATGAATATGATATGATTATTAGAGGGCAAAATGATTAAAGCAAAGTCAAAACCGATTGAAGAAATTGTAGATTATATTACGCCATATCGAGATGTCTTGATCGTTGGCTGCGGGGGGTGCGTGTCCGTCTGTCTTGCCGGTGGTCAAAAAGAAGTGAATATATTGCAAACCGAGCTGGAACTATTAAGGGATAAAACAAAAACAGATGGTCAGTTTTCCGGGTTTACGGTTGAGCGACAATGCAATGAACAATACCTGGGCGTTCTAGATGATATGGTGGAAACAGCGGACTGCGTTCTCTCCATGGCCTGCGGTGCCGGTGTACAGCTTCTTGCTGAAAGATATCCCAACAAACCGGTTTTTCCGGCGGTCAACACCATTGCCATTGGTGTTGATTTGGATGTCGGTCTGTATGAAGAACGGTGCCGCGCATGCGGTGAATGTGTGTTGGCATATACGGCAGGCATCTGTCCTGTTACTCGATGTGCCAAGGGTCTGTTTAATGGACCTTGCGGCGGGACCAATGGGGATAAATGTGAAATCAGCCCGGATATTAACTGTGCCTGGCATGAAATATATACCCGCCTCAAAGCCCAGGACCGGCTGGAAGATATTTTAAAAATCCACCCGCCCATGCAATGGCAAAATCAAATCAAGCGAACCATCGTCCAAAAAGGATATGAACAGAGATATCATCAGGAATAAATATGAATATGACAACTTTTTCGACAATTTTTTCCAATCCGGTTTTTTTAAATTTCATCAAAGGCCCCATGGTTTGGCTCTCTTTTATTATATTCGGCCTGGGTCTGATTGTTCAAACCTTCAGGTTGCTTAAATTAACTCAAATAAAAGAAGCTCGGAGGGTTGCACCGGAGGAGGATTTGTCCCCGCAAACCGATTTATCCGGGTGGGAACGTTTTACGAGATATCTCGCGTTTCGGAGAGTTTCCGTTCTGGGGTCCAACGCCTGCCTGGTACTGATCAGCGTTATTTTTCATGTGTGTCTGGTGGTGACCCCCATATTTGTTATGGGTCATAATGTTATGCTGGACACATCGTTTGGAATCAATTTGATATCTTTCCCCGAACAGATATCGGATATTCTGACAAAGTTTGTGATAGCCGGCGGCCTGATATTTTTAATGCGAAGGCTTTTTCTGCGGCGTGTACGGATGATTTCAACGGTAAATGATTTTATATTACTCTTTGTTGCTGTTGCGCCGTTTTTGACCGGTTTTCTGGCATATCATCATATTTTTAACTATCAGGTAATGATTGTATTGCATATCCTTTGCGGTGAGTTGATGCTGATCCTGATACCGTTTTCAAAATTTTTTCATATGGTTTTTTTCTTTATCAGCCGGTTTATGATTGTCAGTGAACATAGTATGGGCACACCAAAACGGTCATGGCAATTTTGAATCAGAAATAATATTGTGGAGCGGTAAATGGGAACAACAACAGAAATCAATACAGACACAATCCAATCAATTTTAAAACAAAACAAAAAACAAATAAAACTCGGTCTGGCCATGTGCGCCCATTGCAGCCTGTGCGCGGAAAGCTGTTTTTTATTTGTGTCACATGACAATGATCCGGAGTATATGCCGTCCTATAAATTTATCAATTCCATCGGTAAATTATATAAAAAAAAGGGGAAAGTCAGCAGACAGGTACTTGAAGATATGCGGGATCTTGTTTTTGAAAAATGTGCGCTTTGTACCCGCTGTTACTGCCCCTTCGGCATTGATATTCCGGCATTGATCACTCTTGGCCGGAACGTGTGTCGATCTCAGGGCCTGTTTCGGGAATATGACAGGGAATGGTGATAAAACGTTAACATCTCTGGGGTATATCAAATGAAATGTGAGAGATGTAAAGAGAATATTAAAACAGGAGAGGAAAGGGAATTTCAAGGACAGACGTTGTGTGAGGATTGTTACCTTGATGCCCTTTCTCCTGTGAAAGCGTGCGATCCATGGGCAGTACACTGTGCTAAATCTTTTTCAAAAAAAGATGGTGCTGATATTGAAATGACTGAAACCCAGTCAAATATATTACAAATTTTAAAAAATACCGACGGCCTAACTCCGGAAATCATATCAGAGAAGCTTCAAATAAAACCCTCTGACCTTGAAAGAGAAATTGCAACGCTCCGGCATATGGAGAAGGTCCGGGGTGAACTGCGGGATGGAAAGAAAATAATTCGTTTATGGTGACTTGTTTAAAACGGTAGTGACTTTCACGGTAGCATATTTTTTTAACATATAATATTTTAAGCATATGCTCTTTCTATCAGATTGACAACAAACCAAAGCTGTTATAATTTTTTTAATATTATGTCTCAGCCAAAAAACCATAGGAGGTCTAAATGAAAGAATTTTCAACTGATATACTTATCGTGGGCGGCGGGCCCGGGGGAATTTTTACATCAACGGCACTGATGGCAAACAAAATAACTGATTTTAAGGTGGTATGTGATGAACCGGAAGTGGTCTGTCGTTGCAACATTCCCTATGGGATCGGTAAAAAATTTTTAAACGACATTAACGATGCGGTAACCTCCCATAAAACATTTCTGCCCAACTTCGAAGACGTAGGGATCGTGGGCAGGATTAACCGGATTGACCATCAGAACAAGACAGCCCATGGCACATTTCTAAAATTAGATGGTGAGTTTAAGGTTGCATACAGCAAACTCATCCTTGCCATGGGCGGCCAGGCGTCGCTTCCGCCCATCAAGGGTGCCATTGACACGGATTATGACGGTTCCAATCCCGTGGGAGAGGTTGTATATTATAAGGGGAAAAGCTATGATAAGGCTGCGTTAAGAGATAACGTGGTCGTGGTTCGAAGTGTGACCGACGCCCGGCGTATTGATGCCATATGCGGCACCGGATTGACCGTCGCGGTGATCGGCACCGGCCTGGTGGGGATCGAAATTATTGATAACCTGATCATCCGGGGCAACAAAGTCGAAGTGGTTGAGATATTACCCCATCTTGTGAGCTTTCTGGATGCGGACATGTCCATTTACCTGGAAGAAGCCCTAAAAAATGAAGGCGCAAATATTCATCTTGGGCAACCGTGTACCGAGGTGGGAGATGGGTATATCATCGTGGGGGACAAGAAAATTGAGGCCGACCTTGTGGTCATTGGTGCGGGTGTTGCTTCTGATATTCAGATGGCAAAACAGGTGGGGTGCGAGATTGGAAAGACCGGCGGTGTCCGGGTGAATGAACGCTGCCTCACCAGTGTACCGGATGTTTATGCCATTGGCGATCTTATAGAAATAGATGACGCCATATTTTCAGACCCGGTCCAGTTGCAGCTGCTTCCCAACGTCATGATGCAGGGGGCGCTTATCGCCAAGCATTTTAAGGGAATTGATCTGGAAGGTCCTCTGGCTGTTGGGGCCGGTATGTCCCATGCTGCGGATTTATTCTGGGGGTTTGCCGGATACAGCGAAGGCATGGTTGAATCCCGGAATTTAAAAGTTCTGGCGGAAAAAATTGAGCTTTTTACCGCAGAACATGCATCTCCCTATGCTAAGAAGGCCTGGTACAAAATGGTGGTTTCAGCAGAAGATCAGGGTACGGTTAAGAAAGGGCAGATTATTGGTTTTCAGGCGATCACACAGGAAAAGCATTTGGGCGACCTCATGGTCCGCTGGGCGGATATCATCGGTGAAAAAGAGACAATATGGGATCTGCCAAAGCACAATTGGATTCATCAGCCCCTGGTGGGCAACCCAGGCAGCAATGCCTATATCCTGACGTTTTTTACCAAGTTTACGGCAAAGCTTGAAAAATAAAAATGAAAAACAGACCCGCAACCAAAAAAAATGATGTGATTTCTGCATCAGATACGAATTCTCCTCAGCCGCAGTCTATAAAGTCCGGCGTGTTAAAAAGATTTTTGGACTGGATTGCCAACGGCGCGGAGAAAACAAAAACATGCCCAACCTGACAGATAAAGTATTAACCCCCTGCCTGGCAGGCAGGTACGGTCTTTTTTATTAATCAGGCGTCTGCACAAGATGCCGGCGTTTTTAGTTTTTTATACGTCGCGTGCTTGTGTATTCAGGTTGTGACATTTTAGAAGCCGGAATTCAGAATGATGATACCCCATTATTCTGGCTTTCGGCTTCCGTTTTTTTATGCGGTTTTTTGTTTTAAAACCTTTTAATTGCAAACCAGGGAGAATCAGCGATGAATTTTTTGATCATCGGAGCAGATGCGGCTGGAATGAGTGCCGCCAGCAGGGCCAAAAGAAGCATGCCGGAGATGGCGGTCACGGTTTTGGAGATGACCCATGATGTTTCCTATAGTGCCTGCGGTATGCCGTATAATATTGCGGCCCCGGAAAAAGCCATTGAAGACCTGGTGGTCCGGGAAGCGGATGTTTTCAGAAAAAAACAGGGCATTAATCTTTTGACCGGGCATCGGGTGGATGCCATTTTTCCCAAAGAAAAGACGGTTTCCGGGACAACACATAAAGGTGAAAAATTTGAATTTTCCTATGATAAGCTGTTGATTGCCACCGGCGGCTCACCCATTGTCCCGGATCTTCCCGGATTTGATCTCCCCGGGGTTCTGGGCCTGAAAAGTCTGGATCACGGCCGTAAAATCAAGGCCTTTATTGATGAACACAATGTAAAAAAAGCAGTGATTATCGGTATGGGATATATCGGTCTTGAAATGTGTGAAGCCCTGCGCAGCCGTTCAATAGAAGTTGCCATGGTAAAACCGAACCCTCGGTTTCTTCCCTGGATGACGCAGGAATTGTCTGAAAAAGTTCAAAAAGAAGTGAAAGCCAATGGGGGCAAGCTTCATCTGGGACATGCCGTCCAAAAAATTAAACCGGCAAACACCGGTTTGTCCGTTGTCTGTGAAGACCTTAGCCTTGATGCGGACATGGTGATCGTTGCCATCGGCATCACCCCCAACAGTGAATGCGCCGTAAACGCCGGGCTTGAAATCAGCATCAGAAACAGCATCAGCGTTGATCGCGGACTCAAAACATCCGATGAAAGTATCTATGCTGCCGGGGACTGCGCAGACGCTTATCATGTGGTGACCGGTGAAAAAACATTTATACCGCTTGCTTTGCGTGCCAATCGGGCCGGGTGGGCGGTGGCGGATAATATCTGCGGCAAACCAACCGAACTTGAAGGGGTGGTCGGCACATCCGTGTTCAAGGTGTTTAATCTTCAAATTGCACGCACCGGCCTTACATCAAAAGAATCGCTAAAGTATGGTTTTGATCCGGCAGAAGTCGTGATAAAAACCCGGTCCCGTGCCCATGCGCATCCGGGTTCAACCCCCATTCAGGTACACCTGATCGGTGACAAAAAATCAGGCCGGTTGCTGGGCGCCCAGATGGTTGGTAAAGAAGGGGTTGCCCACCGGATTAATGCAGTGGCGGTTGCCCTGCATAACCGGATGACGGTTGAACGGTTCAGCCAAACCGACCTTGCTTATGCCCCGCCGTTCAGCCCGGTATGGGATCCCCTGCTCACTGCGGCCAATCAGCTTTTGAAGCGGATGTAGGGGGAAGGTATAAGGTGAAAGGTAGGGGCTAAAATTAAAACGCGACTTCCCCACCTATGCTAAAGCACCTGCCCGGCGCCGGAAAATCGTATTCTTCTTCATAATCCGTATCAAATATATTTTCAATGCCAAGTGTGAGGAACCCGTCAAATCCATTTTTCCAGACCGGATACCGGACCAGGCAGTTGACAGTGATAAAATCATCCAGCTTTTTTAATTCTGTGGGCGTTTGGCTGAAAACAGACGTTCCATCCGGATTGGCATCACCGGTCAGCGGGTTGGTGATTGAATCATCAAGAAACGGTACTTCCCGTTCATCGACCCATTTAAAACTCAGCCGCACCAGCAGGCCATCTGTTTGTTTGTACAAAATACCGCAGTTGAATTTTTTTTCCGGCAGTTCGGACAGCGAATCAGTTAAATTGTTGCTGGCGTCCAACACATCCCCGGTCTTTTTCGTATCCTGCCAGGTAAAATTGGCAAATCCGTAAATTTTGTTAAAAATTTTACCGTCAATGTCCAATTCAATGCCTTTAAAATCCACCCGGTCGATATTGTAAATCACCCTGCTGGGTGCGTATCCGAAAATCCAGCGGATATAGTCATCCACCTGGTAATGGTAGGCGCTTAATTTTACGGTCATATCCGGCAGGGCCTGCCACTGGCTGCCAATTTCATATTCCATGGCATCTTCATAGGATAGTTCGTTGCGGACGACATCCGTCCGTTCATCCACTTCAGGCCGGTAACCGGCATAATACCAGTAAAATGCCGGATTGTCCGGGTACCGGGTGGCGCGGGCGGCCCTGGCATACAGGTTGAGATCCGGCATTGGCCGGTACATGATCCCGGCTTTGGGCATCAGCACGGATTCGTTAAATTGCACTGTCTGCCGGTCATATCCGGCGGGCTTGCCGTTGGTATACCCGGTGACCACGTCTACCTCACGGTTCCCGTAATAATCGTCAAACCTCACCCCCATATACAAATTCAGAAAGTCCGTAACCGCCCATTCATCATCGATATACGCGCCATGAAATCGGGAGGCGTTCCATTCATCAGCTCCCTCTAAAGGGAGTTTGGTAAAATAATCCTGCCGGACAAATGTATTATCAGCGCCGCCGAATCCCTGATAATTACCATCTGCGCCAAATCCGATTAAATGCCGGGACAAAGGCCAGCAGAATTTTGCTACCCACCCCCATGACCTGTCCGGAGCGGCTTCGCGTTCCAGTACCTTTTCCCCGAGCTCATTAGAATAGATATAATCTGTGCGGTCTTCATTGTTTAAATAAAGGGTGATGGTTGAATCCACCGCTCCCATTTGTTTTACAGACATCAAATCGATTTCGGTTCGTATTTTATTAAAATAGCTGCCGTCACCATGCCGGTCGCCGGAAGGAAATTGAATCCCCGGCCCGGTGAGATAGGTGCCCGCATGTTCCGGAAAATTACTGTCAAAATCCGTATCGGCCTCACGATTTTCCACCGGCATGGAATAATCCCCCTGCGTATGGCGGATGGAGAACTGCAATTGACCATCATTGCCCCAGTCATAGTATAACCGACCGTTGATGGTATAGCGTTCAGCCTCACTGTTTCGAAGATGTCCGTCTGTCCGGTGATATCCTGCGGAAAAAACAGACCCAAACGGCCCGGTTTTACCGGAAGCCGTTCCGGTAAAAGCAAATGTGTTATATCGTTTATAGCCGGTATAAATCTCGGCGTGAAATGTATCCTTCGGCGGGGCGGGGCGCATATTGATGGTGCCGCCCAACGTATTGCCGTATTTTGCTGAAAAACCGCCTTTGCCGATTTCAACCGATTCAAAATTACCGGTGGAAAGGGCGCTCCAGTCCACGAAAAATCCGCCCATAACTCCGGTACCGTTTAAAGGGCGGCCATTGATCATTACCTGGGTTCGCTGTTCATCCAGGCCACGAATGCGGACCTGACTGCTTTTGGGGGTGAGGATGGATCGTCGCTGGATATCAAGCCCTGCTGCTTCGTCTAAAATGTCCGGAATCGTCGAAACAACCGGTTTTTGGGTTTCTTTTACCGGCACTTCCTGTTTGCTGACTTCTGCCGTGGGTGCCCTTTTGCCGGTCACAATAATTTCATCCAGCTCATAGGCAGAATCCTCCGCCAGGGCACAAACTGACACCAATAATATGGACAGCATGACACCAGCACGCATTTTTAATGCTTTCATTGGATCATAAATTCCTTTTTTTCCAGTAATCGTTAGTCAGTGGTTTATGTTCCATGCATTGCCGGTTTTTAAATTGTGCCTGAATGAAAATCTGAAATTTTTTTCAAGTTCAAGGCGGGCTAAAATTTTAACCACAGGAATACATGAAGTATTTTGAGGATTAAAATTTGAGCCCAACGCAGAAATTGGAAAAATTAGCGATTTTCGGTCGGCCACTAAATAAAAAAGCCGGGAACGCATAAAACTCTACAGAGTCTTTGAGCCTTCCCGGCTTTAATTAGATGTAATATATTGACTTATTGATATTAAAACAAATCAGGTCACAATTTCGTATTGTGATTAAAAAATATATTTATCTGCTGATTACTTGATTGTCAACTGTTTTCCAGCAAAATTTTATTGCTGAGCGAAAAGATATAAGGTATAATAAAAAATTAAATGTTACCGGCTTATTAAAGTACGACAGAATAATTTCCAAATGAAGTTACCCTGCTATCATAAAAATCCGCAATCAGGTGTCAGGGGCAATGCCGTGATCCGCAAAGCACCCTGCAACTTCATTTGTCTTGACTCAAAACGAAATTTACATCATAATTTCAATCTATAATAACTCATAGTTAGCTGATGCTTTACATCGTATGCAACTTTTATACGGAGATAACTTAATATATGTTTCTTTCAGAATCCAGTTTCACCATCATCGCAAATAAAAACTGCCCGCTTTATAATCTGGGAGACGAGTTCATGCTGACCGGCAGAACACTCTCCCTTCAGGGCAAACCCGCATGTCTGACCCTGATGGACGATGTGATGTACCACATTGAAACCTTTCGCAATATTAATGCGTTAAAAAAAAACAGGGACACTACCCATTTGTTTAACTGCAGCGGGGGCAGCACAGGATGCCCAGGGGAAATCCGTATCAAATACCAGAATGAACAATCTCCCTCTTCTGATTCCCAAAAAAATCGCGACCGTCATATTGCAGCCATTGCTTCAGAATTAAAAAGTTTTTCGATTTTCAAGACCTTAAGCAAATCCGAAATCAAGAATATCGTTTCAGAATTCAGAATCAGGCTGTTTCCAAAAGATGAGGTAATTTTACGAAAAGGAGAACCCGGCGTTAAACTGTTTATCATATTGTCTGGCAAAGTGGATGTAATCGGCGATTATGGAACAACCATCGCGACGCTTGAAAGAGGAGATGTTTTCGGTGAAATGAGTCTTCTTTCAGGCAATCCGGTAAGTATGAAGGTCAGAGTCGAATCAGATGCAAAAATCATGTATGTACATGGCAATTATTTTAGAATGATTCTCAACCGGTATCCTTCCCTGCAGATGTATTTTGTCCAGCTTTTGGCACAAAGACTTGCCAAGTCCAATGAGGAAAGATCCAGACAGATCGCTTCCGGGATGGCCGGCAATCTTTCGGAAATTACCCCCACAGAGCTTTTACAGACCTTGAATATGACTCAAAAAACAGGGGTGCTGAATTTGCACATGTCTAACGGAAAAGCCCGGATTTCACTTAGAGATGGCGATCTCATCCGCGTGGAATATAATAAACTGACCGGTGAAGACGCATTTTTTGAAATTTTAAAACAGATACGCGGTAGTTTCAAATTTAAGCCGGGTCTGCCTGACGAAGAGATGGACGCCCCGGAACTCGGAGACTTCATGTTTCTCCTGATGGAAGGTTTAAATCGAATGGACGAGGAATCGTTTCAGGATAGTTGACACTAAAATCACCGGGGGGTCTGTTACAAAACAGCCAACAGATATTTTAAGTGATAAAAAATCTTGATTTTAATTTAATATACGGTAATAATTAAAAAATTTAGACAATATTGCATTAAACTATTTTTTATCCGAATTTAACAGGATCGGTTGATAATGGATGAAGAAAATAAAAACAAAAATCAAGGCATAGACGATAAGTTTGAAATCGGTATTCAAATTGACGACACGATCGGTCCTTTTGAATCAACTGACGATCAACCGACTGACTCCCCGGACTCCATAGAACCGGAAAGTCCCATTGAAGATGAGGTGCTGTCCATACCCGGCCCCCTTGATGAAATCAAACTAAAACTGGATGACCTCGCGAGCGACTTTGAAAGTAAAATTAAATATGATGAACACAAAAATAAAATTATTGATGATCTTCATCATGCACTTCAGGAATATCGTGAAGGCCTGATTAAAAAGTACTTACATCGAATTGTTATTGATGTTATCAAGATCGTTGATGATATGAGAAAATTTGCCTCCCATTATAATAACCAGCCCCATAGCGAAGAAACCGATAAATTTTTACAATATATAAAAAACATAACATCCGACATGGAAGATTTATTTTCCTGGGAAGGGGTGGTGCCGTTCACCTGCGAGGGAGACGAATTTGACCCCACCCGTCAACGGATTGTCGATAAAGTTGAGACAGATGATCCGGCTAAAGACAAAACCATCGCCCATCGCTTGCGCCCTGGTTATGAATGGGACGGCAAAGTGATTCGGCCGGAAATGATTTCCGCTTTTATTTATCCAAAAAAAGAACTGATAACAAAGGGTGATGATATATCATGACGGAACAAACAAAACGAATTTTCGGCATTGATCTGGGAACTACTTATTCCTCGATTGCCTACGTGGATGAATTTGGCAAAGCCGTCATTATACCGAATGCAGAAAGCGAACGGGTGACCCCGTCGGTAGTCTTTTTTGATGAAGACAGCATTGTCGTCGGAGACGTGGCCAAGGAAAGCTCAAAGATTTATCCCAATGAAGTGGTCAGTTTTGTTAAACGTTCCATGGGCGAACCCAATTTTATCTTTGTATATAACTCCGAAGAATACCGGGCTGAAGAAATTTCCGCTTACATTCTTAAAAAACTTGCCCAGGACGCGGAGCAGCATCTTGGCGAAAAAGTGACCGATGTTGTCATAACCTGCCCGGCTTACTTTGGCATCAACGAACGGGAAGCAACCCGCAAAGCAGGTGAAATAGCAGGCTTTAATGTCAGACAAATAATTAACGAACCGACTGCGGCGGCCATTGCCTATGGCTCTCTGGATTTAAGTGATGAACGCGTTGTACTGGTTTTCGATCTTGGCGGCGGCACATTCGATGTCACGATGATAGATATACGCAAGGATTCCGTAGAAGTCATATGTACCGGCGGAGACCACAACCTGGGCGGAAAAGACTGGGATGACCGGATTGTTGCCCATATCGTCGATTTATTCCAGAATGAAACCGGAACGGACGAAGACATTCTCGACGATCCGGACACATGGCAGGATTTACAGCTTTCAGCTGAAAAAGCAAAAAAAATTCTAAGCCAGCGGCCGAAAACACCCATAGCCGTGACCCATGGCGGTGAACGTGTTAAGGTCGTTCTTGAACGCAAAAAGTTTATTGAACTCACCGAAGACCTTCTGGAACGGACCATTGATTTTACAAAAGAAATGTTAGAGGAAGCGAAAAATAAAGGTTATAACGATTTTGATGAAATTATTCTGGTCGGAGGCGCGACCCGGATGCCGCAATTGCAAAGCCGGATCAAAGAGGCCTTTTCCGTAACACCGAAAATGTTTGATCCCGATGAATCAATTGCCAAAGGCGCCGCCATATACGGCTGGAAACTGGGTCTTAATGACGGCATGATCCAGCGCCTCGCAATAAAAACCAACAAGCACATTGAAAAAATCGACGACATCCCTGAAATGATTGAAAACAAAGAGTTAAGTCCAAAAGATGTTAAAGAAGCAGCACAGGAGGTTGCCGACGAAACGGGATATACCCTGCCCAGCGTGGAGAGCTCAATGCTTACTGTGAAAAATGTAACCAGTAAGAGTTTCGGCGTGGTCGCCCATAACCCCAAGGATGAAGAAATCGTATTTAATATTGTATTGCGAAATACAACTGTTCCGATTACCCAGAAAAAAGACTTTTATACTGCGGTGAAAGACCAAAGCACCGTATTAATACGGATCATGGAAAGCGAAACCAACCGAGTTGAATTACCGGTGGACCAGGCTGTTGATATCAAAACAGCCATTTTGAATCTTCCCCCAGGTCTGCCGGCAGATCTGCCGATTGAAATCACTTTTTCCTTAAATGAGGAAGGCAGACTTCATATCACAGCCATGGAAACCAGCGATGCCAGACAGGTCGAGGTTGTGGTCGATACCGCTTCGGTCATTCAGGGGGAAGAATTTGAAAAAGCCAAAGAAAGATCGCAGAAGCTTGTTGTGCATTAATTATGAGCAGGTGTTTAGACTGAAGGCTGAAGGCTATTCAATGTTGAGGCCTGAAGGCCTCCGCCACATAAACAGTTTTTTTTATTTTTAAAAAATATCCCTTTTACAACCATGGAACGAGAAAACTTTTACATACTGCTGGAACTGTCCCTGCAACCGCCGGAAACCGACGCCGAGGTTATCTGGGAAGCCATTCAAAACAAAAAAGCTGACTGGAGCCGTCTTCGCAACCATCCCACCAAAGGCCTGCAGGCGCAAAAAAATATCAATCTGATCCCCGAAATACAACGGGTGATGATGAACAACGAACTTCGGGAAAAAGAAGTTTTAAACGCACTGGAAATCCTGAAAAAGAGAAAAAAAAATAAATTTGTAGAAATCGACAGACATGTTGATATGCTCATGGCCAAAGGCTTTATCGATAAAGAAGAAATCAGCAAGCTTGCCGAAATGCATGACATCGGCCTCAATGAGATTCAAAGCCGGGTAACCGCAAAAAAAAATGAAAATTTTGCGCGCATTGACAGGGAAATCGGCATACATATGGCAAAAGGCTATATCACCGAGGCAGAAGTTACTAAAATCGCCAAACGACAATCCATGGCTAATGATGATATCCGACAACGGGTCAGATGTCCCATCGTAAAAACCGAAAAGGAAAAATTAAACTTTCAGCCCCACCTGCTGGACAAATCCATTGAAAATACAATTAAAGAAAATTTAAAAGTTCACAACAAGTCTTCCCTGTATGACTTTCTTGGGTTAGCTGAAAGTGCGGATTTAAAGACCCTCCAGGAAAAAGCCGGTTTTAAAAAAAAAGAACTGGCCAATTTCAGCAAGAAAGATGCGATTATTACGGCCGGGGGCATTCTTGCAGGCCATTGCGTTACGATATTTAAAACAGATGAAAACCGGCTTGCTTATGACATCAGCCTTGCAAAGGCCAGACTCGCAGCTCTTGATATGGATATTAACGTCGCTGCCATTAACGGAAAAATCCATCATGAATATTTAGATGCGCTGATAAAAAAAGCCATGGAATTCGGGATGGATGAGGAGGAAGCATCTACCTATATCCAATCATACTGCAAGCAGCATCAACTGAAAATAGAAAAAAAACCTGAAAAAAAACGCCTTGCTTACATCATGGCCGGTGCCCTGGTTCTGGGTATAATTATCATCATTGTCGCATTGACTGTTTTTTCAAAAATACATAAAAAAAATACGCTTAAGGCTGAATATCAAAATGTACTAAAAAAAATTGACAAGCTGCCGGAACCTGCAAAACAAATAAAACAGCTTGAGGCTTATATCAGCAGCCACGAAAAAAACGAGTACACATTAGACGCCGGCAGACAAATCAATATGATTCAGCTTCGCATCAATACAAAAGAATTTGAAAAAATTTTAAGCCAGGCGGATCAGCTCATAAAAAAAGAAAAACTGGAAGATGCCCTGTCTCTTTATAAAACACACCTTAAGACGACGACCAGAGAAAAAAACAAAAAAATTATCAACGACAATATCAAACGAGTTATAAAACTGATTGATGACAGAGATTTTGAAAAACTCAGCGCAATCGCCCTCTCAGGGGAGCCTGACCAGAAAATTGATGCCTTTCGTGCATATCTTGCTGCACATCCGAAAGGAAATCATAATGCCCAGGTCCAGAAACTCATTAATGAGATGAGTAATGAGTTCTATCTTTTTGTCATAAAAAAACTGGCATTATATGAAAAGACAGAGGATTGGGAACAATCCGCCAAATTATGCCAAACCTATGTCGACCTTTATATCAACAGCAGTTCAGACCGGCTGAAGCAGCTGCTGCCGGTATATGAAGAAAAAATCAAGTATGCAAAAATATATGAGAGCCTGATACAAAAAACCGCCGACAAGGGCAACGATTATGAAGGGGCCCAAAATATCTTAAAAACTTTTCTGGAAGCATACCCCAAATCACCCATCAATGATAAAGTTCAAAAAGAGATCGTTCGTCTTGCAGGGCTTAAACAAATTCAGGATATGAAAAAGGCAATCATGGCGTTGAGCAAAAAATTATTAAAAACCAATGGCCGATTTGTGGAAAAAAAAGGCGGGGTGGCCATTGATACAAAGACCGGTCTGATGTGGGCCATCACGGATTCACACATTTCAAAACCTGATACGTGCTTAACCTATGATCAGGGGAAAACCTATGTTGAAGAGTTAAATATCGGTGGCTATACGGACTGGCGCCTGCCCACCCCCGATGAACTGGCCGGCATATATAACACGTCTCCCGCCTTCCCCACCATGACGAATACGGACACATGGTACTGGACCTCGGAAAGCCACAAAAGCTATTCCGACGGCTGGCACATTAAAGTGAATGTTTTATCCAGGGAAAAATCAACATGGACGGTTGACGGAAAAGACGCAATGGAATGCGGTGCTGTTCGCGCTGTTCGCAAGCCCTAAAAAACTTCCTCGCATAAAAGTTTCACAACCGGCCCAAGAAATCCGCTGACACTTACTGCCTCTACGATGCGAAGTTCTTCCTGATCATCATCCGAGATTATTTTTTTTGCCTCATTTTTAATGGATTGTTTAAATTCCACAATATCTCCGACTGCCCGAAAAATCCGGGTCAACGCGAGGCGAATATTGCTTGACCGCTTAAGGCTCATCATATCCAGGCTCTGTCTCAGCATTTTCGCATCAATCGTTTCCAGCTGTTCCATGGCCTCTTCAATGGGTGATAAAGTGACATTTATTTCAACAGCATCAGTAAGATCAACGTCTTCTTCCACTTCAATTTCTTGCACTTCTATTGGCTTGTCTTCTGGTTCAGGTTCAGGTTCTGGTTCTGGTTCAATTTTTTTTACTTCTAATGACGTTGCTGCTGCC
>JAOZOL010000001.1:44866-46544 GCA_029933295.1 Desulfobacterales bacterium
TTCAGGTTCTGGTTCTGGTTCAATTTTTTTTACTTCTAATGACGTTGCTGCTGCCTCAGCTTCAACATCTTCTGTCTTTAAGAATTTTTCAGCAATCACCGCATCTTCATCCATGGTGATTACACCGTGATAGACCAAGGCTTGATCCAATTCAACATCTGCGACATAAACAAACCGGCCGTCAGTTTCCTGGGTTTGTTTAAATTCGTCAACTCCGGCCAACCCGAGAAGCCCATTTATCAGGATATCTTCGACCTTTTTTACTTCTGATTGTCGTTTTTTTTGATCAGCGACCCTTGTCTCAAAGCTTGCCCAGAAATAGTCGGAATCTCTCTGTAATGCATAAATATTAATCAGATGACCGGAATCGATTGTTACATTGAGCCCATCTCCCTTTTCTTCAAGTTGGAATCCCTGATCATTAAGGAATTTTCTGATCTTATGAACATTATCTCCTGATTGATCCTGCATCGATAACCCTGGAAATTTTAGAATGTTGATCCATAAAATATTATCTGCTTATCCACTTCGCTCAAGTTAAGATTTGATAAGTGGTTTAAAAATTAAGCTTTTGAGTAAATATCGCAATTTCTGTTGAACTTTATATATTTAAAATTATATCAAGGCTTTATCTGTGTCAACTTAACTAAAGCAGATATGCAGGAAATATTATTACTCGCCAATCCCAGCCGACCACAAATAATAAAACCCCGGTCGACTTAACATGGTCATATCCGGCAAGCCCAGATCTATTAACGAATAGCTTTTTCCTTGAAACCGGGTCTGTGTATTATACAGATTGTCATCCGGAAATTCAACACGTCGGTATACAACCACTTTGCTTTTTTCATCCAGACCGGCAAGCTCCTTTGTCTTTGAAATAGCATCGCTGATATATCCGATTTCGTCAACCAACCCCAGTTTTAATGCTTCCCCGGCAAGATAAATCCGGGCTGTGGAAATATCTTTGACGACTTTTTGACTCACCCCCCTGTTTTCAACCACCAGGTCAATAAATCGTTTGCCCAGGGAATCCGTCAGACTTTGAAAAATTTTATCTTCGGCTTTAGTTTCTTTTCGAAACGGAGATCCCATATCCTTGTTTTCCCCCGAAGTATTCACTTTCACGTCCACACCGATTTTTTCCATTAATCCATAGAATTTGGGTTTTAGAAATATAACACCAATGGAACCGGTTACCGACGTCGGATGCGCGACAATATAATCGGCAGGAAGAGCCATATAGTAGCCCCCGGAAGCAGCCACATTCATTATTACGGCTGTCACTTTAACACCGGTCCGTTCTTTGAACGATTTAATCTCATGATATAAAACATCACTGGCAGTCACAGACCCGCCCGGGGAATCGATTTTAAATAACACCGCCTTGATTTCCGAATCCTCTTCAGCGAGCTTAAGCTGGGAAACGATATCCTGTACCAGGCTCGGTTCGGTCTGGATCATCCCTTTTTTTGAAATGTCGGATATGATGCCATAAACCGGTATCATAAGCACTTTTCCCTCTTCTTCACCTTCAAGGGTGAACTCTTTTAAAGGATCTGAAGCATCCGTAAAAAGTTTTACGGTGGGGAACATACACCCGTTTATAAATAATCCGGCTATCATAACGAAAATAAATAGATAATATCTTCCACGCATTTATCCGTACCTCCTAAAA
>JAOZOL010000657.1 GCA_029933295.1 Desulfobacterales bacterium
ATTCGTAATCAGTAGGTCAGCGGTTCAACTCCGCTCATCGGCTCCAGTAAAATCAGGGGGTTACAGCGATATGGCTTGTAACTCCTTTTTTATGTGAGGTCCTGTGTGAGATTGACGAGTATTCGACCTTCATTCCGACAAGGAAAATACTTGACGAGATGGGTAGGTTATGCTAGCGATTTTTCGTCACGAGGTCAGGTTGTTTCCGGCTAAGCTTTATTATTATCCCATCTTTTGGTTGCTCTTTTGATTTTTTCTCCAAAGTTTATGAATTGGCGGGAGTTTTTCTGACGGTAAAAAATCAAAATATTAATTCTTGACTATCATGAAGAAAAGAATTAAGAAATGTTAATTTTGACCTTAGTTTATAGATTAATTTTTATATGGTTATTTAGGAATTTCATAGTATCGATAATTAGTTTTTAGCAATGGGGATGTTTGATGGTAGAAATTAGACGGCAGCAATGGGTAAAATACCGCTGGCACCCGGGTGTGGTAGCTTGGTTGGTGGTCATTACCTGTCTGGTTGTGGCGACTGCGGGCTGGGGGATGGAATTGGGGGACATGGATCTGTCATTGCGGAGTACAACCCGGTATCGGGTGCAGTGGTCGGATGATCCCGCTGAAGGTGCGGTAGCAGATGATGATCATGATCAGGATATCAACCAGTTACTAGCTGCCGATCTCAATTGGGCGGAGTCGGGGATCACGGTGTCGGTGATGGGTCGCTACCTTAAGGATCTGGATGGAACCCCTTCGGGATCAATTTTCCAGGACTATACCGACAGCCGTGGTGACCACCGCCAGGATTTTGAAATTTTTTATGCCTTCCTGGAAAAAAAGGATTTCCTGGCTCCGGGATTGAATGTCCGTTTGGGGCGGCAATATGCCTATAGTGCCGAAACGGTGCATTATGACGGTGTACAGATGCATTACTCATTGCCGGCTTGGGCCGGTTTGGAAGCCGAGATCTTCGGTGGTCGTCTGGTACAGCACTACTCTGATATTACCCAGGATGGAGTCGGGGGTTACAGCCTGTCTATACACCCATTGTCAAGTCTCGCATTCTACCTTGACGGGGTTTTTTCCGAAGAGACCTCCACCGAAACTTCAGCTTTCTGGCAACCGACGGAAAATGTCCAAACCCGTGGCCGCCTGGCCTTTATCAATGATCACACCCGGTTTTTTGACATTAATGCCCAGGTGCTGTGCCCGGTTACCGGGACGGTG
>JAOZOL010000658.1 GCA_029933295.1 Desulfobacterales bacterium
CTGTCAACCAGTATTTGGCCATGCTGACCTCCCTGACCACATCTTCTCCGGCCATGTGTCCGATCAGACTCGATTACCAGGAGGCTCACTCCGGCATGGGGGCTTGCGGTTTCATCGGTCCGGACGGCCACCACACACAGGTCTGCAAGCTGTCCGTTGCTGATGAAAATTTTAGACCCGTTGACAATATAGTGGTCACCGTCTCTGGCAGCCGTTGTGGAAAGGCTTGCCAGGTCAGACCCGGCATCCGGTTCGGTCATGGCGACCGCCAGAATGGTTTCCCCGGAAATGCATCCCGGGATCCACCGTTTTTTCTGCTCTTCATTGGCATAAATTTCGATGTACGGGAATACGATATCACTGTGCAGCGGCCAGAACAGGCTGCTTAGGCCATGATAATACAGTTCTTCCGTAATGATAACTGAATAAAGGAAATCAGCACCGGCACCGCCGTATTTTTCATCTGCCTTCAGCCTAAACACCTTCTTTCTTTATCAACCTTTCCCTGACAAATGTTTCCAGTTCCGTGTGGTGATCGTTTAAAATCTGCCGGTAAATTTGTTTATCAAAGAATTGTTTGACCGTTGGCAGGGATATGATCAGGTAGCGATGGGCGCCCAGCAACTGGAGAATAAAAATTTCCGGGTTTACCGCCTTGAACAATTCTTTGCTTTGTCCGGATTTTATCATGCCGGTCAGTTCATTGAAATAGTCCACAAAAAACCATTTTTTTGCTTTTTCCGCGCGCTTGGGGTTATCCAGCAGTTCCCGTAAAATGATATTTTCACGATTGGGTTTCTTTGCAGAGTTATGGCAAAGCATGCACACAAACTCAAAGATTTGTTCTTTTTCATCAGGGAATTGTTGACGGATTTGTCTGACTTCTTCCGTCATTTCATCAGCCAGTTTTTTCAAAACCGCGCCGTAGAGTTTTTCTTTTTGTGGAAAATGATGGAGCAGGGAGGATTTGGCAATGGATAAACAATCCGCCACGTCCCGGATGCTGGTGCCGTAAAAGCCTTTTTCAGCAAAAAGCAATTCCGCCGCATTTATGAGTTTGTCCGCGGTTGCGTGGTTTTTGGGGGTTTTCATGTCAATCCATCAATCTTAAAAAAAATGCAATCTTGGCTCTATCTTCTCAATAAGTTCAGGAAAATTATATTTTGCGAATATTTCCTGGATTCCTGCCTTCGCAGAGATTTTCTGGGGCCAATTAATTTGACACATGG
>JAOZOL010000659.1 GCA_029933295.1 Desulfobacterales bacterium
CTTTTTACTTTTCATCAGAATTGAAATTATCCCAGAGATAACTGCGGATTGATTTTTCAGAAACAAGATCCTTATGTTTTTTCCGAAAATACTTGCAATGATAGAGTTCCCGGTCTGCTTCCTGTAAAATATTATCCAGATCCTCGGACCCTGAGGCGTAAACACCGAGGCTCAACTCCAACGCGGGATGTTCTTTCGGTTTTTCTTGATTCCACTGGTCGAGATGATGGTTGATACGGTTTTTCAGACTTTTTCCATCCTCATCAGAGGCATTTGTCATCAGAACAATAAACTCATCCCCTCCGTATCGGGCCAGAACATCGGATTCGCGTATGGAAGATTTAAGAATATTTGCGATATCACGAAGAACTTTATCTCCGGTCAGATGCCCATAACGATCATTAATCATTTTAAGGTCATCAACGTCCATCATAAGAATGCAAATGGAATAATGAATCCGTTTAATGCGTTTTTCTTCTCGTTTCAGCATTTCGTTAAAATAGAGACGATTGTAGACCCCGGTCAGCGGATCGATCATGGCCAGGTCTTTAACTTTTTGATGCAAAAAAGCGTTTTCCGCCGCGATCCCGGTAAACGCACCGATGGCAGATAAAATCTCCATATCAAGGGTGGTAAATGGTATATCCTTTGTGCCGGTTAATACCGGCGGTGATTCAGGATCGGCTTTATCTGCGGCGGGAACAATTTTATTGATCAGTTCAATGGCGCCGATGACTTTGTTACTGCCGTTCAAAAGTGGAACACTGACCACGGAACAGGTTGCAAAACCAAGGATTTCATCCAGCCGGGGACTGAATCGGGGATCTTTTGAAACATCTTCTACGATTGCCGGTTGGCAGTGCCGGCAGACCCATCCGGCAATCCCTTCTTCTTTTTCAAGGCAGACCTGGTCCAGCTTGGTCGCATCAACGCCCATGACAATTTCAAATTTCAGGCGTCCGGTATGTTTATCTATTAAAAGGAGCGACCAGTTACGTGGTGAAAAATAATCGCCGATCAGTTTCATCACACGGTTAAATACTTCCTTGGGATTTAACGAAGATGTGAGGGCCCGTCCGATTTCACAAAATATTTTTTCCTCGCTCCATGTTGAAGTGGCGGTGGATTTTGAAAAATAATCTGTCATGAATTCTCCTTTGGAATCGCTGTTAACCGGTGCTTCGATTGAATAGATCTTTGCTGACAACAAATGCTGGGCGACGGCCTT
>JAOZOL010000660.1 GCA_029933295.1 Desulfobacterales bacterium
ATCTGGAATATAACCCGTGAAAACAGTTTGTTTGCTCCTTGATCATTTTTTTGATGTTATAAGAAAACAGAGTCACAATCCGGGTTTATTTTTCTTGATTGACTTATGCATGCAGCAAAAAATGATCAAATGTCGCTTCACAAACCATTTTCACGGGTTTTCCTCAAATTTAAATTCAAATGCGGTTACCCTGTCTGACACACACGAATCAAAAAATATGGATGTAATTATTGTTTGGAATCATAGAATGTGATATATTAAAAATAAAGATATCAAACAGGGTACGGTCACTTAAACATCAAATAAGGAGGGCCGACATCATGCGAAAACAGGTCAATAGAATATTTTGTGCCACCGATTTTTCAAAATTAGCCGATGAAGTTGTTTCCTATGGCATCGCACTTGCCAAGGAATTTAACGCCAGGTTGTTTGTTTGTCATGTGGTTGATTTTCCGACTGTTTCCATGTATGGGGAAGCTGTCGCTGGGCCCATTGAACATCAAAACCGGTTTATGGACTATGCAAAAAGTGAAATTGATCGTCTCATTGGTGATGAATCGATTGATTATCAGGTGCTGGTTACTCTGGGCAATACCACCGAAGAGATTGCCCGCCTTGTTTCAGAGCATAACGCCGATCTGGTGATTACGGCCACCCACGGCAGGTCGGGTTTAAAACGGTTTTTTCTCGGATCGGTTACAGAGCGGCTGATGCGAATATTGCCCTGCCCGTTGCTGGTGTTGCGCGGCACAGAAGAAGATTCGCCGGCAGCTTCCCTGAAATTTCCGTTTAAGCGGATTCTTGTTGGATGTGATTTTTCATCTGATTCAGATTTGGCCTTTAAATACAGCCTCAGCATGGCGCAGGAATTTCAAGGCGAAATCCATCTTGTCCATGTCGTTGAGCCTTCCGGTTATAAAGAGCTTTTTAAAATGCCTGCTGAACCTGGTGATCGGCTTAAACAGGATTTGCTTGATATGATTAAAGGAAAACTCAAATCAATGGTTCCGGAAGACGCATTAAACTGGGTGACCCTTAAAATTCAGCTGCTGGTCGGCAAGCCGTATGCGGAAATCATCCGGTATGCTGAAATAAACGATATTGATCTTGTTTCCCTCGGTATTCGCGGGCATGGGATGGTGGAGGATTTGCTGGTCGGGTCTACAACAGACCGGGTAATCCGAAGGTCGCCGTGTCCGGTATTGTCGATTTGTCAGAAATAGGG
>JAOZOL010000206.1 GCA_029933295.1 Desulfobacterales bacterium
AGGGTAGGGCGGATTAGCGGAGCGTAATCCGCCGATAAGGTCGAGGGAGTGAAAGACAAAAGGTTTGAAGGCAGGGCTTTTTTCCCTGCATCAAAATTTGACGATTGACATATTTTTTATTGTCGGGAAAAAATCCCGACATACAATGCGTTTACAAAAGTTCCTGTTTTTTATGTTCAGCCAGTTCCTTAAATAACCTGTCGTTTTTTGCACAAAGATCGGCAAATCTTTCCCCGCCGTGGCTGTTTGTTTTGTAGTAGTCAATGCATCGGCTCACAATTTTCATGACTTCCTGTTCAGAAAAAATACCGGGCAGTTCCTTGGCAAGTCGCGGATGCCTGCCGAGTTTTCCGCCCAGTTGAATACGGTATCCCTGGTTTTGTACGTCAATGGTGCCGGTGGGACAGGCATCAACGCACGCACCGCATTTTACACACATTTGAGAGTTGATGTCGGGTGCGATGCTGGTGTCATCTAAGATTATGGCGTTTTCTTTACAAACCGAAACACATTCCATGCAATGCGTACATTCATTATCTGTGATATATGGCATTTTCGCGCCGATAATGCCGATGTCTTTGATCTGAGGCTGGGAACACGCGTTGGGACAGTCGGAAATTGTCACTTTAAATTCATGGTGGAATTTAAGGCCTCCTGCTACCTCATTTCTAAGAAAGCCCAGCAGATCTTTTTTTTTAAGCAGATTTTTAATCTTGTCCGGTAAATTGCTATGTTTTATTTGATGAGGACATCCCTGGGGCCCGAAGCAGGTATCAACCTGAAAACCTTTAATTTCAGAATCCATGTTGGTAATAAACCGTTTTTGTGTCATTTTGACATCCATAAGCGACACAAATGTTTTTCCTGAAGCACATGCTTCTTTTTCAACGCGTGCCTTTACTTTTTTCCGGACAAAAAAAGGAACTTTTTGTATTGCCTGCTGTGCGTCTTTCTGCCATTTCATTGCTATTGTACCATTTGTTTGGAAAGGATTTTCCCCTGTGTCGAAATAATGATTTCATTTGTCGGTAAATCGAGCCTGGCAGCATCCACTCCTTTTTTGACGATGGAGGGAAGCCCGGAGCAGCAGGGGACTTCCATGGTAACTATGGTGAGGCTTTTGATGCCAGCCTGGGTGAATATGGCTTTAAATTTTTCAATATACTCATCAACATCATCAAATTTAGGACACCCCATCATGACGACTTTTCCGGATAACAGGTCTGAATGCAGGTTGGCGTACGCCACTGCGGCGCAATCCGCCAGAACAAGAAGATCGGAATTTTTCAGGAAAGGGGCTTGGGCCGGAATAAGGCGTATTTGAACCGGCCAGTGAGCAAGAGCAGACGTTGATGCATTGTTCGTGTTGGTGTCGCCGCCTGCGGGAGGGGTCTCCCTGGCCGGTGTAAATGTTTGAATTTGATTGGATGGGCAACCGCAGGCCATTATCTGGTCCGTATTTTCTTTTTTTGTTTCCAGCTCATACAGGTGTTTTTCCACAGCCGTTTCATCAAATTCATCCGCAGTTCGTTCAATAATTTTAAGTGCCCCGTTCGGGCACTCTCCCATACATGCGCCCAATCCGTCGCACAGGTTGTCTGAAACCATACGGGCCTTTCCATTTATAATTTGAAGTGCGCCTTCCGCGCATGACGGCACACACTGGCCGCAGCCGTCACATAATTCATCGTCAATTTCAATTATTTTGCGTTGTGTTTTCATATGTATTCTCCTGATCCTTTAATTCAAAAAAAGTTCTGTGGCCGTTTTTTTACCAATTTCAGTAAAAAAAGAAGATTCAATGATTTCTTTTATTTTATCGGTATTAACGGGTTGGTCTTTGTGGTTGTCTTCAATATTGGCTATCAGGTCGGCATCATAGAGTACCTTAAAATTAAGGGTCTCATCTTCCCGCGGATGATGGTGGTGACCGATGATATCACATACTTCCTTGATAAGATCATCTGATGCGCCAAGTTTTTTCATGATCGATTCAGCAATGGGCGGCCCTTCTTTTTCCTGATACCGGGCGGCAGCTGAATTGTATTTTTTTTCCGCTTCATGGATTCCGATATCGTGGAGGTATGCGGCTGACAGTATAACAGCCATGTTTCCCCCTTCTGCCATTCCGATTTTTTGTGCATGACGTGCAACACGCACGGCATGGCCGATTCGTTTAAAATCTTTTTTAAAATATTTTTTCATTTCAATGGCGATTCGGTCTTTGAGTAGATCATCCCGTTGTGCCAGAAGTTCCGGCGGCAGGGTGCCTATGCATTGATCGGCAAATTTGCAATAAGCGGCACACCCAAAATCTAATTTTGGATTTGCAAATTTGTGACCGCAATGGCCGCACTTCCGGGTGGTGTCATCTTTGAAGAATTCAACGATATGGCCGCATTCGGGACATTTTGTCTCAAAAATGGCACCAGGTTTCCAGTATCGGCTGTCTTGTCCGGGGCATTTCATAATAAACCCTCCGTTTGATATTTTTTTATACCTATAGTATCAAGGTATCGTTTTAGTAAAATAAGCATTGATTTGTTATATTAAAGTCAAGAGCGGTTTTTTGGGGACTGTATTGACTTTTTGTAATCATTTATCAATGATGGTAATAAATTTTACTCATAATTTACATGTAATCAGTCCGGTATGCATTGACTTATGTCAAGAAATTAAATTTTATTTAAAATGAAAAAATATTTTGAATTAATATCACAAACGATTCTTTTTAAAGGCTTGCCGGATCAGCATATAGAAGCTTTGTTAAACATCGCGCAGGAAAAAGCGTTTGCCAAAAACGAGCTGATTTTTTCCGAAGGCGATGAAGGGAACGGGTTTTTCGTGACGGTTGACGGGCTGATAAAAATTTATAAGCTCTCCCTGGAAGGAAAAGAGCAGATTTTTCATATCTTCAGCCCTGGAGAACCTTTTGGGGAAGTGCCTGTTTTTTCAGGGCAAACGTTTCCGGCTAATGCCGAAGCCATCAGTAATAGCCGCGCTTTGTTTTTTTCGCGAAAGTCGATTGTAAAGCTCATCTCCGAGAATCCGTCCCTGGCGTTAAACATGCTGGCGGTATTGTCACAGAGATTACGTCAGTTTACGGTTCAGATCGAAAATCTTTCGTTAAAAGAGGTTCCCGGTCGTCTTGCAGCACACCTGATCATGCTTGCCATTGAACAGGAAAAAACTGACACCATTGTTTTAAATATTTCAAAGGCCCATCTTGCCAGTTTGCTGGGAACAATCCCCGAAACATTGTCAAGAATCCTGACCCGTATGGCCGGCCAGCATCTAATTGACGTGCAGGGCCGAAAGATTAAATTGCTTGATATTGACGGGCTTGAGACGCTTGCTCAGACCGGAAGAATTGCAGATGTCGAAAATTTATGAAGATTTCACTCTAAGACTTTGACAAAATGAAAATCATTTATTAAAAAAAATCATGCCAGAAAAAAGAATTAAACAAATATTATCTAATGAAAAGAACCTTGTCCGGATTCTCGATAATTTAAAGGAGGGCATTATTGCCCATGATTTAAATCGATGTATATTTTTTTTTAACAGGGAAGCAGAACGGATAACCGGTTACAGCAGAGAAGAGGTGTTGAATGCGGATTGTCATGACGCCTTTGGTGCGCCTTTTTGCGGTGAAAGATGTTTGTTTAAGGATGGCAGTTCGTATGTGCCGGATACCGCCGAATATCCCGTGAGTTTTATTACCAAAGATGGGGAAACCCGCAATGTTGAAATGTCTGTCACGGCAATTAGAGATGACGCCGGGGAGATTTTTGGTGTTATAGCATTTATTAAAGATATAACCGATATCGTTCGATTTCAACTGAGAACCGGCGAATTGTCCGGTTATTCAAACATTGTGGGCAGAGACCGCAAAATGCTCCAGATATTTCAACAGATTCAGGATCTTTCCGTATATGATTACCCGGTTCATGTTTACGGGGAAACCGGAACAGGAAAGGAACTTGTGGCAGAAGCCGTTCATGCCGGGAGCCGTCGGGCCGGCGCGCCGTTTGTTCCGATTAATTGTGGCGCATTGCCCGAAGGCTTGATTGAGAGTGAATTGTTTGGACATGTGAAAGGCGCTTTCACAGGCGCTATCCGGGACAAAAAAGGGCGTTTTGGGCTCGCAGACGGCGGGACTATTTTTTTAGATGAAGTGGCAGAGTTGTCAAAAACAATGCAGGTAAAGCTGCTTCGATTTTTACAGACCGGACAATTTGAAAAGGTCGGTGGAGAGCAGACAGTATCGGTTGACGTCAGGATCATCAGTGCAACCAATGCTGAATTGAAAAAGGCGGTTAAAGAAAAAAAATTCAGGGAAGATTTATATTATCGGTTGAATGTTATTCCGATCCATCTCCCGCCGCTTAGAGAACGAAAAAATGATATTCCGCTTTTGGTGGAATATTTTTTGCGGCAAATTAATGATACCTCCAATCACAAACACGTCGGTATCAGCGATGATGCGTTGTCTTTGATGATGGATTACGCTTGGCCCGGGAATGTGCGTCAGCTTCAAAATGCTCTTCAGTACGCTATTGTGAAAAGCGGTGGCAAGTATATTCGGCCGGAAAATCTCCCCATGGAACTGGGCCAATTGCGTGTTGCGGGAAGTAAAAGAGGCCCGGTCCGGAAACTGGATATCGAGTCAGTGAAATCCGCTCTTGAAAAAACAGGAAACAACAAAGCAAAAGCAGCCCGATTTCTGGATGTTGGACGTGCCACGTTATACCGGTTTTTAAATGAACACCCTGAGGCTGTATCTGGATAAGAAAC
>JAOZOL010000207.1 GCA_029933295.1 Desulfobacterales bacterium
ATTATAACATGTTTTTCAGATGTTGGGTTTCGTCTCTCAACCCAACGTTTCTTTTAACAACATATAAAAAAACCATCATACAGCTCTATGACCAATTTCAAACCACCGTTTTTACTTCAAAACACTCACACACAAACCATCTTAAACAGCGTTAAGCTGAGACTGCCCATTGTTAAGCACCGGTCAAGGGGGATGTTGAAGGCTTCAACTCCACATATCCTCGACTGCGGCGACGGGATACGGCTGATGGGGTATTACAGCGGACATGGTGATCGAAAAACCGATCTGTGTATTTTAATCCATGGTTGGGAAGGAAGCTCGGACTCCCTTTATCTTTTGTCTGCCGCCGGATTTCTCTGGAACAAAGGATTTGACATTTTCCGGCTCAATCTGAGAGATCACGGACAGACCCATCATTTAAACAGGGACTTGTTTCATTCCTGCCGGATTGACGAAGTGGTTGGCGCGGTCAAACAAATACAGAATTGTTTTGAGCATAACCGCCTGCTACTGGGTGGTTTTTCATTAGGGGGCAATTTTGCGATGCGTGTTGCTGTGAGAGCGCCTGAAGCCGGCATCTGCCTGGAACGGGTCGTCGCCATCTGTCCGGTTTTATTCCCGCCCAGCACGATGGATGCCATGGAAACCGGGCCGGCTGTTTATCATCACTATTTTATAAAAAAATGGCGCCGGTCCCTGGCCGTCAAGCAAAAGGCATTTCCGGAGATAAAAGAGCTTCACCGTATCCCCAGGTTTAAATCCATCCGGGAAATGACCGATTATTTTGTCCGCAATTTAACCGAATATCCGGATTTAAACACATACCTGAATGGATACGCCATCACTGGAAATACATTGGCAGACCTTGAGAGCCCGTCTACTATTATTACAAGCTGCGATGATCCGCTGATTCCGGTAAAGGACATCAAAAATCTGGCAGCTTCAAAAAATCTACAGATTGAAATAACACCATACGGCGGCCATTGCGGATATCTACAAGACCTCCGCCTCACCAGTTGGGTTGATAAGAGAATGGCCGAGCTGTTTCAATACCCATAATCATTACTCAGGATATCCGGTAATTTCCTGAATTGCCTTAAAAAGCGGCAGAAGCTGCTTTGATATCTTTGAATACACCCGCTCATAGAGCTCCTGATACATCTGATGATTTTTTTCTATGGGGTCAAAGACTTCTTTTACGCCTGTCATCTCTTTAACAGCCGCCTCAAAATCAGGAAACCGCTTTAAGCCCACAGCAGCATCAATGGCTGCGCCGACAATTGAGGTTTCATGTGTAAGAGGCCGCTGGGCCGGTTTCCCGAAAATATCGGCCGCTGTCTGCATGGCGGTATCGCTTAAAGACCCCCCACCGGAAATACGCAACCGGACAATGGGGACCTTGTTTTTTTTCTCGGTGAGCAATGCGCCTTCCTTGAGACCGAAAATAAGCCCTTCGATGATGGCCCGGTAGACATGCGCCCGGGTATGAACATCTCCGAAACCGATGATAGATCCTTTGGCATAAAACGCCGTGGACGGTCCGGGGGTCCAGTGGGGATGCAGGACAAGGCCCATGGAGCCTGGGGGAACGTCCCGGATCAATCGTTCAAAAAGTATTTCAGGTATTACATGCTCTTCTTTGGCTTCTTTTCGCTCTTTATGGCCGAACTGTTCCTTAAACCATGATACCATCCAGAACCCTCGAATGAGCTGAACTTCAGTATAATACAGATCAGGAACCGCTGCAGGGAAAGGCGGCAGAAACGGTTGCAATTCAACATACCGGCTGGTCGCTGTATTCACCGAGGCAAGGGTGCCGAAGCTCAAACATGCGGTTTCCGGGGTCAGGCATCCGGCCCCGAGTATTTCACACGCCTTGTCGCTGGCCGCAGCAATGACCGGAAGGCCCCTGGGAATTCCGGTTTCATCACTGGCTTTGGCCGTTATCTGTCCCATGCTCTCCCCAGGTTTTACCAGACGGGGAAGTTTTTCTTTTTCAACTTTAAATAATTTCCATTTAAAGTCGTACTTGCCGGCCCATTGGTAGGTTTTATTATTTATGGGAAGGTACCCGACGTTACTGCCCACTGAATCTGAAAATTCATTGGTTAATTTAAAATTAAAATAACCGGACAAAAGCAGGTATTTATGCGTTTTTTCCCACAAATCAGGCTGGTTCTGACGGATCCAGTTCGCCTCGCAATCACATACCAGCCCATCAATAAAATCATGTACCCTGGCGGCCTTTAAAACCGGCCGTAAAACAGATGGAAGGATATTTTTTGAATCAGCCTTTCGCTGATCCATCCAGACGATGGCCGGCCTCAACGAATCTCCGTTTTTATCCACATTTACAATGGTATTTCGCAAGGTTGTTACGCTTACCCCGATAATATTTTCCTTAAGGCCACCTGTTTGTTCAAAAAGCGATTGGCATGTCTTGCAAAACATTTCCCAGTAATATTCGGGCTGTTGTTCGGCCCATCCCGGATTCTTTGAAAAATACGGCTCAATGGGCGTCTTTACGATATTTAAAATTTCACCCTTTAAATTAACCAGGGCGGCCCGCATTGACTGAGTACCGGAATCAATGGTCAGAATCAATTCTTCCTTATTGTTTGACGATTTAGCCATTTCAAGGTCCTTTCATTGCTTACAAATCCAGTCCCAGATGTCCCCCTGGATTCATGATACTATTTGGATCAAAATGTTTTTTCAACGTACGCAGAACAGCCATCTGCTCTTTGCCAAGATGCTTCTCCATTAAAGGCGCAAACAGCTTGCCGACCCCGTGATGATGGCTGATGGACCCCCCATGTTTTAAAATTGCATCTAAAATTCCGTCATGAAACTGACGGTACGCTTCTAAATCGATCATCTTTAATATAAAAATAAAATACAGGTTGGTTCCCTGGGGGTAAAAATGCGACGCATGGGTCATACAGATGGTTTCCGGACGGTTTTTAATATAAGACCGGACGCCCTGGTGAAGCCGGTGCAGATTTGCCCAGGTCACGCCCGATTCAACGGTATCAATAATAACCCCGTAGTCCATGAGATCCTCCCGCATATAGGGCTCCTTATACCGCGTCTTTTCCCACAGCATTGCCGTAAACCCGGTCATTGTCATTGCGCCATATTTCTTGCACAAACGGGCGACCTGCTCTTTGACATGTTTTGCAAACCCTTTTTCACCTTCCGCCCATCCCATGCACATACATCGCTTCATGGGTTTATAACCGCGCAGATTAATCAGACTATCGATGGGTGTTCCCTGAAGACCAAAAAGCTTGAGTCCCACTTCCGTTTCTTCCGGATCGGATATGCGGAAAACAGCCGGTTTTCCGAACTCGCCCTGAATAATTTCTCTGCTGGCGTTAACCGCTTTCTCCCAGGTCGGAAACATAAACGCGAACCGCTGGCGGTTTTGGGGCATATTTCTAAAAATCTTCATGGTCACTTCCACCAGAATCCCGAATGACCCTTCGCTCCCCTTCATGATATCATTTACTTTCGGGCCGGTGGCGGTGGCCGGGTACTCAAGGGTTCGAAAGGTGCCCGCCGGGGTTACATATTCCTGGGCAAAGACAATATCATAGGCATCGCCGTAATAAGTTGATGCCTGGCCCGCGCCCAGGGTCACAACCCATCCGCCAACAGTCGAATATTCAAACGATTGAGGAAAATGCCCGCAGGTATATTGTCCTTTAACTTTAAATTTCTTGGGCGGATTATTTAAGGCCTTCTCATAGGCCGGGCCGAACATTCCGGGCTGCACAGTCGCGGTCTGGTTCAACTCATTTATAGACAGCAGTTTGTTCATATGCGTACTCATCACCAGCATGACACCGGCTTTGGGCGTGTTGAGCCCAAAGGTCACCGATGACCCGCCCCCGAATACATAAATGGGAATCTTTTGTGTATTGCAATATTCAACAATCTTTTGCACGTCCTTTTTGTTTCTTGGATGAACAACAATATCCGGAACATCACGAACCACATGATTTCTCAAGTCCATGGCCTCATCCACTGTTTTGCCGTGACTGTATTTTACCCGGCTGTAATCATCCGTGGCGACGTTTTTTTCACCGACAATATCAATGAACTGGCTGATCTTTTTTTTGGTTAATTTTATCTTTTTCTTGATAACGACCTTTTCGTTTCCTTCAAGTGTCGGTTTCTTAAAATCCTTGTCCGTCATCTTGAATTCTTCCTTGAGCATGGCATACCATGCGCTGTTCGGGTGCTTGAATTCATCAGGGCTGCCCCATTTAAATATGGATCGGTATGATCCTTTTTCAGGCGCCTTCTCCGTCCAGTCCGGCTGGAATGTTTTTTCTTCGAACATGATTTTCCCCTCTTTTAAATTTTCGAGCCCGTCGGCCGTGTTTCAAATCAGGCAGAGACCTGCTCTTTGCGCTTAAACCCAAAAAATTTTTGCCCTTTACGGTAATTCATCATTGCTGTATCATCAAACAACTTATCAATAATTTCAAACGATTATAGATGAGTTATCCATAATATAAAAAATAATAGCAGGAAAAACTGCTCAAGTAAACATTTAGTCTAAAGACGGCAGAGTAACCGCATTTGAATTTAAATTTGAGGAAAACCCGTGAAAATGGTTTGTGAAGCGACATTTGATCATTTTTTGCTGCATGCATAAGTCAATCAAGAAAAATAAACCCGGATTGTGACTCTGTTTTCTTATAACATCAAAAAAATGATCAAGGAGCAAACAAACTGTTTTCACGGGTTATATTCCAAATGCGGTTACCCTGTAAAGACGGTATTC
>JAOZOL010000661.1 GCA_029933295.1 Desulfobacterales bacterium
TCATCGTTATACTGTTGTCATGGTTATCTTTGTTGTCGTTGTTGTCGTTGTTGTCAAGTTCTCCAGTTGTTTTCGACGTAAATAATAAAATTATGGATTTTTATTCCCAAAGCATCCAATTCATCAGCAATGGTTTTCCATGTTTGATCTTTTAGGGCAATGTGTAAAAACTCGGCCTGCGATTTCGCCTCCAAATGAGAAGCATAACTGTAAACTAAAAATTTTATAAAATCTGCCTTATACCTTTTCCTTCCATAACCTTCTACAATTGTGTCTTTAATGCTCTGACTGGATCGGCGTATTTGTCCCCCGACTTCGTATTTATCGTAAGATTCAAGTTTTAAAGTCAGCTCACGAATCCTTAAAGACAAGTCAAAAGCAATATTGTAAATGTCAAGGTCTTTATAACTTTTCATGGTTTAAGTATTGTTATCATTGTTGTCGTTGTTATCATTGTTGTCGTTGTTGTCCGGTTGTTGTCCGGTTGTTGTTGGGTTTTTGTTAACTTGACAACCAAGACAACTTGACAACATTTTTAACTCTTCCACTTCGCTTTTCTTTTTTCCAAAAAACTGGCCATGCCTTCCTGTCCTTCTTCCGATGCACGAAGTCTGGCTATCAGTTTGCTGGTAAATTCCATTCCTTCTCCTATCTCCTTTCCCAAAACGGTTTTTATCAAAACTTTGGTTTCTTTAACTGCTTCCGGTGCACTGCTTTCAAATTGCTTTAGTAGTTCGTTCAATGGATTTTCATCGCTGCCGCTTTTATAAACATGATTTACCAGATTCCACCTCTGGGCCTCCGCAGCCTTGAAACGTTTGCCGGTAAGCATCAGTTCTTTTGCACCAAATTCGCCTATGCGTTTTATCACAAAAGGCGCGATGGTTGCGGGTGCAATTCCAAGTTTTACCTCGCTAAAAGCAAAAGTTGTTCCGGCTTCGGCTATAACAATGTCGCAGGCGGCAAGCAATCCGTTTGCTCCGCCAAAGGCCGAGCCGTGCACCAATGCGATTGTTGGAAGCGGGCAATCGTAAATGGATTTAAAAAGGTTTGCAAGTTTTTTGCCATCTTCTTCATTCTCCTCAAAACCAAATTCGGCTATGCCTTTCATATAATTCAGGTCGGCACCGGCACAGAAGGATTTTCCGTTCCCTGTCAGTACAACAGCCCTTGATTCTATATCCTCATCCAATGATTTAAAAACCTCAGTAAGTTCAGCAA
>JAOZOL010000208.1 GCA_029933295.1 Desulfobacterales bacterium
TTCCGTTAATTTAACTTAACGCTCCCGCAAGCGTCAACCAAAATTCATTCTCATTTTCGTTATTGTAAAATGGCACACCTACCAAACGATACGCATCACTTTCAAAAGCAAGCGTTCTGCTGGCAAACTCATCCTTGATCTCTTGCAGGAATATCTTCTTCCATTTGTCATGCTCTTTGAGATGTTTGCCTTTTGGTTCAATGAAAAGTTGATAAATGAGCATTTCCCCGTCTTTCTGGCGCAGGAATAATGCAAAATCAGGTTGAAAAGTACGGCCGTCTTGAAAAGCATAAATAGAAAAATGGCCCTCGTTACGCAACAGGTACACGTCCTCATACTGCTTTACAAGATCATCCATCTTCCTGTCCAGCATACGCACAAACGCTTCTTCCTCACTTGTGCCATAAAGATTATTGGCAGTAAACCACTCTTTTGTCGAAACAAAAAACTCAAACTGTGGGTTCTCTGCTGCACGAGGATTATTGGTATCAAACTTCATTACCTTATCGGTAAAAATATCATGCAAATGCTTTCGATGAAATTCGCGTGAGCCTTCATACTCGGTAACATTAGCGCGAATTTCACTCTCAATTTGCACCAGAAGCCCCTGTACAGCTCGCAATTTTTCGGTACGGTTGTTTTCTAGTCCATACAGATTTCCTTGAAAAGTAATTGCCAGCCCACCCAGATAATTGAAATTGGTATTGAATGTACGCATGGATGTTAGATCGGGAAAGTAATTTTTGAGTGTAGAAAAAATAAAGAAGGGGTTGCGATCAACGGCCGTTTGAATGATATTGGATGCAATCTCACTCACTTTTATATCCCAACGAGCTTCCTCTCTTACCACACGGCCGTTTTGATTCTCGAAAGCTACTGTAACACCGCCTTGCCCAGTGGCAATCATATGCGTGTAATTGCGCTTCTTCACACCCAAATCAGCAAAAGATTTTATGCCCCGATAACTTTTAGGAGAACGCTTGTTGAGCCAGATAATGCCAAATTTGTAAAAATCAGTTTGCTTGAACGCCTCTTTTAATTTAAGTTGACGAGTTATTTCACGTTCATCCAACATGCCCTGCTCGATAAGTGCCTGACGAATCTCGGAAATATAACGCGAATCGTTAATACTATGATAATGTAATTCTTCCAATACACGCAGTTCATTGGTTAAATCATCATCAAATTTGCGGCGGAAACGGTTATTACTGGTTGGCAGCACAAAAGGGAAATAACGCGCTCCACGACCAATAAGCTGTGCTTCGCTCATGGTGGTCGTCCCAATTGTCTTACGCCCTGTATCGCGTGTTTCGTAACAGCGTACAATGTCAAAAAGATTGAGTACGTCCCACCCTTCATTCAGCATCTTTACGGTAAAAATGGCACGGATATGATTACTTTTATCTTCTAAAGTATTCACCAAAATCTGGTATTTTTTTTTATCTTCTTTCCCATTCACCGATAAGCAGTAATCAGGAGAAAAGCCACGCTTCAAACGTGCGGCTAACTGCTCATCATTAATCCCATTACTATTAAAAAAAGAAAAAGCACGTTGAACCAATGGGATATTTGAGCGACGGATAGCCGCAATCTCTTTTTCTGTAAGTGTATCAATCAAAGCACGGAAGTCAGTTTCTACTTTCTGGGATTGGGCAATCGTGCGTTGCGCTTTGAATAAAATGACTGGCTTAAGATTGATACGATATTTAGCAGCGACCTCTTGCTTGTACTGATTTAGAAGCAAGGCTTGCAGAATACGTTCACGTTGGTCAAAGTCCGATTGGATAATGACGACATCCTTTGAAAAGTGATCATTGCGAAAGTGTAACAGATCGTAACGGATGATAATCTTGTTCCGATACTTTTCTACCATCGCAGGATCAGCGTAATCGTGGGTAGCGGTGAATTCCAACAATACATTATCCTCATTTTGGGTAAGGATGCGTTCAACAGTATTTTCCCAGCTTTCAAACAGTGCTTTTTGTGATTTGGTACGCACATTCATATGATGGGCTTCGTCAGCCAGCAAGATAATTTTGTGTTGACGAAAATCTACAAACGTCAGCGCATTCTCCTTTTCGTTATTCAGGTCGTTGTGCAGTTGTTGGATAGTCGTAAAGCAAATGTTAATGTCGTTTTGGTTGACAGCTTCAAAGTTTTCTACCTGCGTAATGCGAACGCGCTTTCCATCAAAGATAAGCGTTTCGGCAAACAGGTATTTGATGCTGGTTTGATTAAGGAAGTTATCTTTTGTTTTTTCGATGATGTTGGTTGAGTTGACAAAAAAGAGAAAATTACGGTACCCTTTTTCATAAAGATACAGAATAAGTCCTGCCATGATCAATGTCTTACCGCTGCCGGTTGCCATGTTAAACAAAAAATGTAACGGCCATGTTTTGTTGGGGAATTCATTTTCGTAACAGTAAAAAAAACGGGAAAAAGCATCTATTTGATATGGACGAAGATCAAACGAGGTGTTTAAGTTATCTGTCATGCCTTGCGGCGTTTTTTGCTTAATACTGCCCCATTGGGAAAGCGTATCAAGCTGTTCGTAGAGGAATTGTTCAGCCATTATATGCTTCTCCATAAAACATTTTGTTTAATGCTATGTTTGCCTTGTTGACATCAAATTGAGCATCCTCTATTTCGGTGAGATTGACATACAGTTGGTTTTTATCTAACAGTGCTGCCAGCAAGCGTTTTTGCTTTTCAAGACCGTCTTTTTCCTGCCCAATGGCAATAAAATCGTTGATGGCTTCATCGGGAATTTCTGGGTTGACGTACCAATTAAGGAAGGAATTCTCGGCCATATTACGCCATAATTGCACGAGTTCATTACTGGTTATGGCCGTTTGAATTTTATCCATATAAATTTGGTTATACGGCATCAGTTCGCAGTAAATAAAGTCCCCGCCGCCCTGCCAGTTGACTGCTTTTGAAATGCCGCTTTGTTCACCGTGTACAACTCTTTTTAAGCGTGATTCAGGTAAATCGTGAATATAATCCATTTGCTCTACCAAAATATATTGTCGGTTCATTTTGTGAGCAACTGCGCCAGTTGTGCCTGCGCCACCAAAAAAATCTAAAACTAAGTCGTGTTCATCAGTTGACATTTCAATAATTCGTTTCAATAATTTTTCTGGTTTTTTCCCCTTTTTTAATGTTACGCCTCCTTCTGATGCAATGCCTTCATAAGCAATATCTGTCCATATATTTGTTAAAATGGTGGTTGGTACATCTTTCCCGTCAATATTTTTGATTTTTTTAGAATAAAAAGAGAGTTGTTGCCCATTTAACAAAAATCTTGACTCCCCCCCCCTTCTTTTTACTTCAAAAACCACAGTTGGGTTATTTTTTGATTTTTTCTTTGCGGTCAATGTCTCTTTTCCAGCATCATTGCCGATTGCCGTCAAACGAAAAACAGATTTTGCATTATTAAGAGCAAAACTGCTTATTTTTTGAAAATAGAGGGATTCACCAATTTTCTTTTTTACTTCACTATATGGATGATGTGTTAATTCAGGGTCAACACCTTCTTCACGACAAATTATTTTTCTACTATCATCAACGATCCATTTTTCTGGTGAGTCGTTAATGTTAGTAATGTAACCTGTATAGTTGTCATCGTAACCAGAGGCGACGTATTGAGGGTTGTATTTGAAATTGTTTTTTGAATGGCCATACATCAATATATATTCGGCCGTTTCAAATAGACCTAAATTTACAGTCTTAAACCCTGATGGGGATTTCGTCCTGACTGCAATCAGATTGATAAAATTATCTCTCCCAAAAACCTCATCCATCAATATTTTAAGATAGTTTTGATTATGATCATTTATTTGGACAAATATCACACCTGATTTATGTAGTAAATTCTTAGCAACTTGAAAACGATTCAGCATAAACGTGAGCCAGCTAGATTGATTAAAGGAATCATTATATTTAAATGAATCGCTATCGGTATTATAAGGCGGATCAATATAAATTAGTTTGACTTTGCCCCAGAACTGCTTTTGCAATGTATGAAGAGCCAATAAATTATTACCTTTGATGATAAGATTCTCTTGTATTGTCCCATTTTCGTCGCGATGGAAATCAGTTACAAGTTCTTCACCTTCCGTGGTGTATCGTTTGAAATTGGTCAACACTTTAGGGTCAAATAAACGGGAAATCTCGTCTTGCGCTAATGTTTCATTGAAGAAAATCTCTTTGCGTTTTTCTTCGTCTTTGGTTTGTCCGCCTTCTAGCACACAATCTTTATAAGGCCATGCTAATGCCACTTCGCCGCGTTGGCGCAGGTATTTATCATCAATGGTCAGGCCAATCCTGTTTTTGAAACGGGTATAGGAATTGTCAAGAAAATTCTTTTGGGCAACATAGTCAAGGAATATATTGAGTTCAAATAACCAATGCCCATCTATCTCACTGAAAAACATTTCCTTCATGTCTGTATTGGAAAGTAGCAGCCTAACCAAATCATGGTTAATTTTCCAAGCGGCATCTTGCACAGCGGCAAGGATGAGTTCGTTATCTTCATCTATGAAGCGAGAATTGCTTTTTAGCAGATTGGTAAGTTGAGCGTTGAATGACATTTATTACTCCTTCGCACATAGAGCAACGACGTTTATTCAGATAAGCATATCTACTTACACCGTTTTATTCACATCTTTTGTCGTTACCTGTTCGTTTGTTTAATTTATAAATTGATGGGGTAGTATACAATTGGCATGAATTGCCTGCAAAAACGGCCGTTTTTCCCATCTTCATTCTCCACCATCGCAACTT
>JAOZOL010000662.1 GCA_029933295.1 Desulfobacterales bacterium
TTTGCTTTTTACCTTCGTTTCCAGCACTTCCCCCTGATGCATGAGCTGAAAGACTATGGCTGGGCTGCGGTTATTTTTATTCCACTATTTCTGCTCAGTCTTTACAAACTCAAAATTTATCATCAACTGCGATTTATCTCACAATATGATATTGCAAAAAAAGTATCTCTAGCTTTTATTTTCACATTTACTATTTCATCGGCGATTATCTTTTTGGTTCATGCCATCTATTACAGCCGATTGCTGCTTCTCTATTTTTCTTTTGGCTCGTTCGGCCTGATTTTACTGGTTAAATTGCTCTTAAAGTTTTTTCTTAATCAATTGCGAAGCCGTGGCTATAATTTCCGCCAGATTCTGATTATTGGCAGCGGTGATAAGCTGGCAAAGGTAGCAAGTTTTTTTCAACAGCATAAAAGTTACGGCATCAAGGTTTTTGCAGCTTTTAACCAGAAGGAAATAACCCCTGCCCAGTTTGCTGATCTCCTGACCAAAAACGTGATTGACGAGATTTACTTTGCTTTTGCCCGCAGCTCCGGGGTCAAAACGGAGACCATTGATGCCTACCTTGAAATAGCGGAGAAAGCCGGTAAAACCAGCCGGATATTATTGAATATCAATGAAAACCGCTACAGCCATTTTGATTTTGCCCGCCTGGATGATCTCCCCCTGGTGGTGCTCCATCCGGTCAGTCTTGATCCTGACCAGCTGCTGTTGAAACGCCTGATTGATATTGTTGGAGCTGTTGTCGGTTTCTCATTGAATGCGATAAGTTTTCCCATCCTGGCGGCTGCCATTAAAATGGATTCTCCCGGCCCGATTTTTTTCAAGCAGCAGCGGGTAGGGCAGAATGGTCGGCCGTTTACCCTTTATAAATACCGCTCCATGGTCCAAGGTGCCGAAAAGCAGAAGCGGGAATTGAGCGACCAGAATGAGCTTACCGGCGCCGTTTTCAAAATAACCGATGATCCTCGCATCACCCGGGTGGGCAAGTTTCTCCGCAGCTCCAGCCTCGATGAAATGCCACAGTTTTTGAATGTTTTAAAAGGTGAGATGAGCCTGGTTGGCACCCGGCCGCCGCTACCGGATGAAGTGGAGGAATATCAACTACAGCACTACCGGCGTTTATCCATTAAACCGGGGATAACCGGCCTCTGGCAGGTTTCCGGCCGCAACGATATCACCGATTTTGAGCAGATGGTGAAGCTGGATACAGAATATAT
>JAOZOL010000663.1 GCA_029933295.1 Desulfobacterales bacterium
CTATTTGGGTCAACAAAGGCTTGTGACCAGACATCTATTTGCTGTATCCGATGATTGCTCATCTTCACAGAAGATTGAGTTTGGATCAAAACCGGCCGGTCTTTAAACAGACCTAATGGTGCATCACTTTGAAAAAGATCGCACAGTCCCCATTATGAAAGAACCGGCCGGAAAACCAAGCCTCAATAGCAGATGCTATTGAAAAATCGTTAATTAATCAGGCAACGGCAGTCCTCCTAATTTGGAATGCAGTCTGATTTTTATCTACCGATAACATATATGCCACCAGTTTTCTTGCTACAGCCAGAGTAGCGCTGTTGCGGTTGCCGGTGGCGAACTCCTTGTCATAAACTTCAGCTAACTGTGAATTCCAGCGTGGAGCTAATTTTGCGGCTTCAACCAAGACAGTTTGTAAATGTTTGTTGCGTTTTTTAGAAATTGGTCCTCTTTTATTTACACCCGCACTTTCAGATTGAGCGCTGCATAAACCGCAATAACTGATAGCTCTGCTAATTCGAGTAAAGCGCTCAACTTCTCCGATTTCAAGAACCCAGGTCAGAGCTGTTATTTCTCCTACTCCCGGAATTGTCATAAGCAGTTTCACTCTTTCGGCAATGTCCTTGTTTTTTATCAGACCTTTGGTAAGCTGTTTTTGCAAGGTCGTAAAGTGAGATGTATTCATTTGGCAAAAACGCAACAGTTCTGTCACCGATGCAGGCACATAATCAAGAGTGTCCAGTAATTCATTAAAATACCTTTGTCCATGAAGTTTACTTTTATTATATTGAGCGCCTACTTCCATTAAAATTCCAGAGGTTTTATTCTTCATTTTCGTGGATTCTTTAACCATCAAATTTCTAAAACGAAGTATTCTGCGTAGTTCCCGTATGTATTCAGGAGCCATATAGCACTCGTACAAAAGATTGCAACGAAGAAGATCTGCGATATGTTCAGCATCGGAACGGTCATTTTTGTTTTTTGCTACTTGCATAGATTTGAGCATTGCCGGATGACCAACTTTTAATTCCGTAGCAAATGGAAGTAAATAATCATAGATCCACCCAGTAAACATTGTTGCTTCCATAGCCCCAATCCAGGGATTTTTTCTTTGAGATGCCCATATTTTCAGAGCGTTTCTGGTCGATGGGATAGTATTTTGTTCGACAATTGAACCATCAACTCTTTTTTCACAGAAAGCGATCGTTTTTTTGTGGATATC
>JAOZOL010000025.1 GCA_029933295.1 Desulfobacterales bacterium
TGTCAAGTATCTTGCTATTCAGGGTAACCGCATTTGAATTTAAATTTGAGGAAAACCCGTGAAAATGGTTTGTGAAGCGACATTTGATCATTTTTTGCTGCATGCATAAGTCAATCAAGAAAAATAAACCCGGATTGTGACTCTGTTTTCTTATAACATCAAAAAAATGATCAAGGAGCAAACAAACTGTTTTCACGGGTTATATTCCAAATGCGGTTACCCTGTCTTGCTATTTTTTCAGCAAATCGAAAATATTATGATTAAAAAAGACATAGGTGGTGATTCGTCACCATGAAAAGCTTCCAAATAACTCATCTACAATCGCTTGGAATGACTGATAAGTTATTTTTCTCATACAGTGGTGATTCATTACCATGAGAAGTTTTTTACGAGTTTATCAATATTATTTTCCTTTGAAAACCGGTTCCCTTTTTTCAAAAAAAGCAGTAAATCCTTCAATGGCATCTTCGGAAGCAGCTACGGCTTTACTCCCTTCAGACTCCATGGCAAGACCATGATCCAGGCCTTCGTAAATTCCTGCTGAAATCGCTTTTAACACGGATCGAACAGCAATAGGAGGCTTTTTTGCAAGAAGACCGGCAAATTCAAGGGCCGCTGCCATCAATGTTTCCGGAGAAGTTATCTGGTTCACCAGACCGATTTCAAGTGCTTCTCCGGCATTCAGGCGCTTACTGAAAAGTATCATATCCAGGGCCTTTGCTTTCCCGACAATTCGATAAAGCCGTTGCGTCCCTCCCCATCCGGGAATAATGCCCAGATTCAATTCCGTGAGTCCGATTTTTGATTTGGGCGAATCGGCCATAATCCTGAAATGACAGGACAAGGCCAGTTCAAGTCCACCACCCAGCGCATGGCCATTAATGGCCGCGATTATCGGTTTTTCAAATCGATCCACCCGCCGCCACACTTTCCTGCCTTTATCTCCGATACCTGGAGATTTTCCGGCATCAGCAACATCCATTCCAGCGGAGAAACATTTTTCCCCGGCCCCGGTAATTACTACCACACGGATATCCGGATCATTTTCAATTTCGTCAAGAATTTGTTCAAAATCTTCCATGGCCGCAAAACTCCAGCTGTTTGCCGGGGGCCGGTTAATGGTGACAATTCCGATATTTTCTTTTTTTTCATAAATCAAATTTTCATAAGCCATGATTAATTTCCTTTTTAAAGTCCGCCGAATGCTGCGTCTTCAATTTCTATTGCAGCAGAAGAAAAGCCCTGGATGGCATCCAGTTTTCCAAGAGTCACCGGAATCAATGTGTTAATAAAAAATTCTGCAGTTTTGATCTGGCCCTGATAGAATGCAACATCTTTTTTTTTGGCACCGTTTGCAAGCTGTTGCGATGCGGTTGAAGCACGCCACAACAGCATCCACCCCATGATTATATCACCCACGGTTTCCAGAAACGGCAGAGAATGGGCAAAGGCGGTTCTAAACTGAAGTGACATGGCATTTTTTCCCAGATGCATGGCAATTTCACCCAGCCTGTTAACTGCTGTTTCAAGTTTTTCCGCCAATTCATTTAATCCCTCTATTTTCTTTGCATTGGCAATTGTTTTATGAATCTCGGTTAAAAAATTTATAAATACCTGACCTTTTTTCATCCCTAATTTCCGGCCCAGTAAATCCATTGCCTGAATACCGCTGGTCCCCTCAAAAACGGATGTAATTTTACAATCTCGCGCATATTGCTCAACCGGAAAATCTTTACAATAACCCGCGCCGCCGTAAACCTGCATTGCCTGAACACAGACTTCATGGCCATGTACGGATAGATAATCCTTGATCAAAGGGGTGAGCAACTCGAACATATCATTAAATTTTTCCCGGTCTTCTTCAGATTCAGAAAGCAATGCCTTTGTCCGGCAGGATGCCATATAATAGAAAAAGCTTCGCATACCGTCCACATAAGATTTCATCCACAAAAGATTTCGACGCACATCCGGATGGTGAATAATCGTAACCGATGGGGCATCATGGTTGGCAAAATCAGCCAGATCCCTTCCCTGCACCCTTTCCCGGGCATAATTTACCGCCAGCATATAGGCAGAAGAAGCACACGCAAACGCCTGAAGACCGGTTGCCATTCTAGCACCATTCATCATATTAAACATAATTTTCATCCCCATGCGTTCCTCGCCAAGCAGGTAACCGATGCATTTACCCTTGCTGCCCAGTGCCATGCTGCAGGTCGCACTGGCATGAATCCCCATTTTTTCTTCGGTTCCGGTACAAACAATATCATTGCGGTCTCCAAAAGAGCCGTCTTCATTAATAAAAAATTTGGGTACGATAAAAATTGAGATTCCTTTGGTCCCTGCCGGGTCCCCTTCAATGCGGGCGAGTACCGGATGAATGATATTTTCGCATAAATCATGCTCACCATTGGTAATAAAAATTTTATTCCCGGTTAAAGTATATGACCCGTCATCATTTTTTACCGCCGAAGTGGTTATGGCGCCGACATCGGTTCCCGCGTTGGCTTCAGTGAGAAGCATGGTGCCGCCTAACTCTCCGGAAACCAGACGTTTTACATATTTTTCTTTTTGTTCGTCCGTACCGTATTTCTCAATCATGTCAGCAGTACCACATCCCATGGCAGCATAGGAATAAAGCGCCCAGTTGGCCCCCATAAAATATTCCACAGCAGCCGTGGCGACCAGGCCGGGGGTCCCCTGCCCGCCCATTTCAGACGGCACGGAAAGGTTACCCCATTCACCTTCCAAAAGCAGTTTGTGGGGCCGATGAAGATTCTCCGGGACTTTTACATTACCATTATCAAATACAACCCCTATTTTATCACTTTCGGAAAATGTGGGCAATATTTCATTAATGGCCAATTTTCGTGCTTCCGTCAAAATCATATCACAGGTTTTTTTGTTAAAATCCCTGTATACATCAAACTTCAGCAGTTCTTCTCCATTCATCTGCTCCCAGATAACAAAATCAATGTCCCGTCTGTCGGCAATTAATTGTGCCATAATCTTTCTTTCCTCCCATGAAAATATTAATTATTGACGATATAAACCATCCCTTATCGCCTGAGTGGGTTTAAAAATTTCCTTGCCAAATTTTTCAGCCAGATTTTCGAGCCTTTCCGTAAGAGCTGCAGGCTCAATGCCTTTAATTAGAGCAATAAGCCCCATAGGATTACCGGTGGCATTGATAATAGCAGTATCCACATCATCCAAAGAACAAACGCCCAGGGCAACAATTTTTGTCGCTTCATTGGCATTAACCGCCACCAGATCCATGGGATCAAATTTATCCGTGGCCCGGGACAAATCAATATTCGGGCGACCCTGTGACCAGTCAAACAGGCCTTTGCCGGTTTTTTTACCCAGTTCATTGGCTTCGAATTTTGCCGTCAGCGTCTTTCCCATGGCAAAATCCGGATGGATTGACTGTGCAAAATAAGTGCTCCCGTGATAACTGATATCAATTCCCGTATAATCGATAATTTCATATGGCCCCATGGGCATTCCGAGTTTACGCATCACCGCATCCACTTCATCGGGTTCGGCAATTTTTTCATCCAGAATACAGTTCAACAAAACGCCGCTCGGTGCCTGAACACGATTAACGATAAATCCGGGGACATCTTTTTTAACGCGAACCGGCACCTTGTTATTTTTAAGAACAAAATCATATCCGATCTGCATGGTCTCGTCTGATGTTTTTTCAGCGCGAATCACTTCCACCAGCTTCATTATAATTGCCGGGTTAAAGTAATGAAGCCCAAGCACCTTTTCCGGCCTTGACGTTACTGATGCAATTTCCGTGATTTTCATAGTTGATGTATTAGATGCAAAAATCGTATGAGCCGGGGCAGCAGAATCCATAATTTGAAAGGTTTCTTTTTTTAACTCCATGATCTCAGGAACCGCTTCTATGACTAAATCTGCTTTGCTCACTGCTTCTTCAAGGTCAGTACATGGAACCAGAAGATCATTTTTGATCGTTTTGTACTGGTCTTCGGACACTTTATTTTTACTTACCAGCTTCTCAAGACTTGCAAAAATTCTTTCAACGCCTCTGTCGACAAACTGCTGTTTGATATCCCTTAGATAAACTTTGTATCCGGCAATCAGAGCAACTTCTGCTATCCCGTGGCCCATATCACCGGCACCTATTACCGCAACGGTTTTTATATCATCAATATTCATCTTTTCTCCTGTTTAATTATAAATTAAAGGTTTATTTAAAATTTTGCTGTGTTCATATGAAAAAATAACGTGTAATTCCCAAACAAAAAACGTATAGTGAATTATACACTATATGTTATAGGGCTAATGATATACTTGATATTTGTCAATGAAAATTATAGAAAAAAATTTAAAATAAAAAAACTGCAAGCAAACGAAAAATTCAATGGTATGCAGCAAAACATAACATCTGCTGTTTCCATGGGATACAAGAAACCGAGGCAATGTATGAAAATAAGTGAACTGGTAAAAATCACCGGCGTTTCAAAAGAGACCATCCATTACTATATCCGAGAAGGGGTTTTAAGGAAACCGCGCAAAACAGGAAAAAATACGGCTGAATACAACGAAAGTTACATTGATCAGATTCGAACCATTAAAGCGCTGCGGGAAAACTATTTTCTGCCGATTCCAGTAATCAAAAAACTGATCAAAAAACAAAAAAGTCGAAATCGATCTGAAAAATCCTCATTTCAATTTTTAATTGAAAATTTTCGCCCCCTTGATCAACTGATTTCAAGTGAAATAAGCGGTAAAGAGCCGTTCATGAAAACAACCGGTTTATCAGAAAAATGGCTGGCAAAAATGCAGGAATGGAATGTGATTACATCGGAGAAAAAAAACAATAAAGATTTTTACTCCCAGGATGATGTTATCATCGGAAAACTGATCGCTGACATGGACCGCATCGGCATAGGCCCCCGGGACGGATTTAACCCGAAAGAGCTAAAAAACTTTACGGCAGTACTCCGAAACTTTGTGGCTAAAAACCTTGAACGATATATGCAGGCTGGATGGGATAAAATGTCTCCGGAAGAACTCAAAAAAAAAGGAATCCAGTCCACAGAATTAATGAGCCTGTTTTTTTACCATATTTACCGGAAACTGGTTAGAGAAGAGTATAAACGATATCTTGCATCCCACGGGAAAAAGGTTGAAAATAATGAATCGCGAGAAAAAAAATAATCCGCAAAAGACCTCGGCTTTTGTTAATTTTTTTGATTATCGTCCATCAGGCCGACAATATAATTGCGCAATTGATCGGACGCTTCTTTAATTTTTTCCTCAGTCTGCATGGATGCCGGAACGTGTTCAAATTTTACGGGAGCCCCGATATTAACATGTACCGGCACCCGTTTTATCTTCGTCGTCCATCGCGGCATGAGCTCATAGGCACCCGATATCCCCACAGGGATGACGGGATAATCCAGTGCAAGAACAAGCCTTAAACAACCGTATTTAAATGGCAGCATACGCCCGTCCCAGCTACGTTCTCCTTCAGGAAAAATACCGACTATATGTCCCGCTTCAAGAATTCTTATAGTATTTCTGACAGCCTGGCCGTCAATTGTATATCTTCTGACCGGAAAAGCGCCCGTAAGAGGTAAAAACCAGTACAAAAAAGAACTGTAAAACTGGGAATTTTTTGTCATAAACCATATATTTCGGGGAAAAAACATCCCTAAAATAATGGCGTCCAAAAAAGAAAGATGATTGGCCAGCATGATTGCCGGGCCTTTTTTAGGTATATTTTCAAGGCCGTCAATTCGGACGGAAAATATCATTTTAACAATATTGCGCGCAATCACCCGCACTGATTTATAAAAAATACTGGAATTTTTCCAAAACCATTTATGCCGGGAAACCTTATGATGTCCGGGGCCGGTATTTGTTTCAGCGCCCCGCCAGGCTTTGCCCGAAAACCTGATGCGTGGAAAATACTCCAGAATTTTTTCAGGTTGATGAAATTGCATAACAGCTTTCCGGATGCAATCCTCCCATTTTTTTCCTGATTCTTCTAAAAAATCAAAAAAAAGAGGTCCGTATTTTCTACTAACCACAATAACGGTATGGGATTCAATTGTGACCGAAGAGATCGACTCAAACGGAATATTTTTCTCCTCAGTCCCGGAAAAAACCAGACGGTTGTCGAATAACATCAGTCTGCCTTCATCAAAGGGCTCCCTGATATAATGGGTTGCGGTGATTCCCGCATACCCTTTGTAAAGGCAGGATGCAACTTCTTTGGCGACTCGTATTTTCTTACTTTCGAGAATGAGCCCTTTATCGGTAAGAGGAAGCGCAAATGACATCACCTGCTGATACCAGTCGGCAATATTTTTTCGTTGACCGTTGACTGAAATTTCTGTTCGGGAGTGAACCTCAACGGTTGAACCGCAATGTATACATGCGTTTTCGCGAAGCCAGTCAAACGCCCCACAGGCAGGACATCTGTAAAGCAGGTCAGCAATCATGGCGCGCCCTTTTTATTCGTGTAATTTTTTGAGAAAATGCTTAATGCCCTTAGAAATAATTGCCATATTTACGACTACATTTCTGGAATGTTTGGTAAGTAAAAAGTATATTAAAATTAATTTATTTATAGTTCAAGTCCAATTCATAAAATACAGCTATTCTTAATAAAGATCTGTTTAAAATAACCTTACCACAGGGCTTTTTAAAATGACCAATAAAAAATTCACCTATTGTATGTAAAGCAACTCACCTCAACGAGTTATGCTTTTATGGAAAATTGATATGTGACACAGAAAAAAATAAGATAGAATTCTATAGATTTTAGAGTAGCTTTTTTTTGAGCAACCATTGATGGGCGTCTTTAAGCATCGTGGAAAGTGATTCCGTCTTGTATCCAAGTTCCTGCTCAGCTTTTTTGCTGCTGCAGATAAGGTCAGAAGAAACTAATAACGCCTTTTCAGGTGTTAAATCCGGTTCTTTACGCGTCATATAAGATGCCCAGAGAGATAATCGGCCGACCAACTTTAACAAATAAACGGATTGATGATAACTGCATCCAGGCCCTGCTTGATGCCATCATGCACTTCAAGTTCAGCCAGCCGCTTGGTCCGGAAATAATTTATCCAGAAATTATCGGCAGATGATTTTGTCTCTTCAGTTATTTTTTCAGGCTGGAACCCATAAGCCGCGATGCTGGATGTGTATATGAATCGATGAGCATTCTTCTTTAATGAAGCATTTACCATGTTTCGCGTACCAACCACGTTTACCTTTGTCTGAAGTTGATCGCCCAGTTTCCAGTGGCTTGTGTTCCCGGCAACATGAAAAACAGCGTCCGTATTTTTCGGTAACGCATTTTCACAGGACACAGGGTCAGTGATGTCACCGATTGCCAGTTGAACACCAACATCCTCGAGATACCGGGCGTTGGACGATGAAAGATCCATTGTCGTCACTTTCCATTTTTCCGTTAATAGGCGCTCAATTAGATTCATGCCGAGAAATCCGGAACCACCAGTCACAAATGCGGTTTTCATCATACTCATCCTTAATGGAAATGGATAACCTCGAAAATTTATTGCTGTTTTTTTAACTTCGCCTCATTTTCCTCCGCCTGTTTTCGATAAAACTCATACACACCGCCGATTTTATACAACCAGTTTGCCATGCCTGGATGAATCGCATCCAGCAACGGAATAAGCCATGTAGGGCCGGGATTAACTGCTATTTCGCCAACGTCTTTTTTGATAGCCTTGATAACGGCTTCAGCGACTTTTTCAGGTGTTGTGGCGTTACTGATCCAGGGCGGCTTCTTATTATACTCGGCAAACATACCTGATTCAGCAACAAAGCCGGGGCATATAACTGAGACGCCGACACCGCTGTCAGCAAGCTCCATCCTGAGCCCCTTTGTCCACTCGATGAGCCCGGCTTTAGTCGCACAATAGGTTTCCCCATAGGGATTTCCTCTTTTGCCCCCCAGTGAAGACATACTTACAATGTGGCCGCTTTTTTGTGCCAGCATATCCGGCAAGGCCAAACGTGTAAGCAGCATGGGCGCAATCAGATTGGTCTGAATCATTTTCTCGATATAATCGGGTGTTAAAGCAATATAAGAGCTGACCCACTCCATGCCGGCATTATTAATCAGGATATCAAGTTGTCCGAAATCATCCTGGATCTGTTTTAGCAGACTTTCTCTAAAAGGCTGATCCGTGATATCGCCGGGGTACACTTTTACGTTCACATTATAGCTGGAAACGTCTTCGGCAGTATCTCTCAACCCATCCTCAGACCTGGCTGTTAAGGCAAGGTTCACGCCTTCTTTAGCAAGAAAGTGCGCAATATGGGGTCCGAGGCCTTTTGATCCACCGGTCAATAATGCGTTTTTCCCTTTTAGGTTTTGCATGATTTATCTCCGATTGATTATTGCGATATTAATGGATTTAGAGATTCAATCACCGTTTTGGCTTCACTGATCATGTCGTCAATAACTTGCCCGGCGCTTTTTATCTCTTTTATGGCGCCGCCAATCTGTCCGCAATACAGTGACCCCTCCTCGCAATTGCCTTCAATACAAGCCATGGCAGACCGGCCTTCTCCGATCATTTCAAAAAGTTCTTCAGGTTTGGCGCCTTTTTTTTCCGCATTGACGATCATTTCCGTTAACCGATTATTAATGGCGCGGGTAGGACCGACAGTCGTTCTGCCGGTAATGGAGGTTCCTACATCCGTCATTTGCACGATGGCATCTTTATAATTCTGGTGAGCGGCAGCCTCATGAGTGGCAAGAAATCGTGTTCCCATCTGGACCCCTGAGGCCCCCAGGGCCAGTGCGGCAACCAACCCTCTGCCGTCAGATATACCACCGGCAGCAATAACCGGAATATCAATTGCACTGCTCACTTGCGGGATCAATGCCATGGTGGTTATCTCATCATGGCCATTGTGGCCACCAGCCTCAAATCCTTCCGCAGCCACTGCATCCACACCGGCGTCTTCACTTTTTTTTGCAAAGGTCACGTTGGCCACTACATGAATGACCCGGCATCCCTGGTCCTGAATCATTTTTGTATATTTTTTAGGACTTCCGGATGACGTTGCAATCACGGATGCGCCGTTTTTAATCGCAGCATTGATCATTTCGTCAGAATCCGGCCGAACCAGCGGGATATTGACACCAAACGGCTTTTTTGTTTTTTCTTTTACATTTGTACATTCGGATTCAATTTCTTCAATGGTCATGCCGCCGGCCCCCATCAAACCCAGTCCGCCAGCTTCGGATACCGCTGCCACAAGTTCTGATTTCCCAATCCAGAGCATGCCGCCAAGAATGATCGGATATTGAATATTAAGTATTTCGCAAATTTTAGTCGTAAACATTTCAAACTCCTTAAATCTTAATGGCTTCGTAAAAAGCTCCGTATGCAAGGCGTCGCGAACAGGAAAAGGGCGAGGCGTACTATGCGTACTTTGAGGCCTTTTTCTGCGAGCGCAAGGCAGCAGACGGACTTTTTAAGGAGCCGTCAATCTTATTCCCCCGCAAATAACCTGCGGGGATTTTCCTCTATGATGGTTTTGATCTGCTCGCTGGTCACTCCGCCTTTTTTAAGTTCAGGAATAATATTTTTAAACAAATGAGTCGGGTGCCAGTTGGCAATGATCGGCAATGCGTCTTCCGGAATATTCAAGGGTCTGCCCAGCCAGTGCGCTATGGAGTCATGGGAGAGCATCAGCCTGTTGCCGTATCCCTGCTTTATCAGATCAATGATGACCGGATACCGTTGTTCATCCATGGGGCAACCACCGACAATTTGTAGCCCCATTCGGTCCCATGCCACATATACACCCTGTTTAAATGTTTTTAACTGATATTCCATATCAAGGTTATCACTCATATGACCGATTTGGGTACGCGCAGGATCAGCACCTTCTGCAATCAGCAGTTGGGCCTGATCCGGCCCCATGGTCCCTTCCTCGGTATGGGTGATAATCGGAACACCGGTCTCTTCCTGGACCCGTGCAGCAACTTTGAACATAGTTTTTTCATAGTCCGTAATGATCCCTTTGCTTGATCCGACTTTAAGAACGCCTGCTTTAATGTCCGTATCATGAATACCATCGACTATTTCTTTTAAGAAAAGCTCATGGATTTCATCGCTCACATCCCCGAGCATGCCCCTTAATTTCCAGTAAGTACTTGATCCTTTTTCTTCATTTAAATACCCGGTAGCGCAGATGATGTTGACCTCGGATTTTTCGGAAATTTCTTTGTAAATTTCAGGCAGCAGCCGACCGCTGTCCAAGGTGGTGACATCCACAAAAGTTTTGATACCAAATGGTTTTACCTGAGAGAGGGTTTCAACTGCCGCCGCCACAATTGCTTTACGATCAAAAGGGGCAATGGTCTGATCTCCTTCCCAACCTGGAGGTCCATAAACAATATGTTCATGCATCAACGTAATACCAAGTTCTTCCGGTGCTATCTGCCCGGTTACAGTATTAATTTTAACATTGCTCATTTGATATTTCTCCTTGGTTTTTTAGATATATTTTTAAATTATACATTTAACCCAAGCACTTCCTTTGCCTTATCCTTATACATATCCATGGGAGCTTCCGCGAAGAGCATCATCTTCTGCGCGGCAAATGACCCTTCAGCATGAATGGTACAGACTTCATGCCACCCGGCAAAATCACTTGCCACCATATGGTGCAGCATGCTCATCAGTTTTAACCTTTCTTCAGCATTATAATTACCGGCACCGCCCATGTATTTTTCAAGATAAGGATTCAACTCCGGATGTTTCCAATCCTGATAGGTCGGCTGGGTAACAAGCAAGCCACCGGCTATATCCTGAATATTTCTTACGAATTCATGAAAGTTTGAGGCAAAATGCAACTTGGCCATGTTTGAACTCAGACGATTGGCAACATACAGCCCGGATTCGCCAAAGTTCTCGGGATTACTGTATGCAGCCAGGGCCAATGCTTTTGTGGTTTCCGTATATTTAATCATATCAATAAAACGGTCCCGTACGTTTGATGTTTTTGCAACCCCATTGGCTTCTGCAGCCAACATACCCAGGCCGGTCATATATTCGATAATCGGGATCTTGTAAGTCACTGCCGTATACCGGTGAAAAGCCGAGAACGCATATGCCACATACTGGGCAAACTGCCACTCCCGCAGCATAAAAACACGTTCCTTAGGAACCTTAACATTGTCAAAAATTACCAGGGATTCCACATGCCCACGCTTTGGTTTGGGTGTGGGAAAATGATATTTGTCATCATAGCGGAAATTGGGACGGCATATCTGGGTAATTCCCTTGGTATTAGCTGGAATGGCAAAGGCGACCGCATAATCCCCTTCGCCTTCTTTCATGTTTCGGGTTGGAATTACTATAAACTCATCAACATAGGGACCGGCGGTAATATGGGCCTTGGCCCCGGATACAACGATTTCGGTCTCGGTTTCATCAACCACCCGGAGATAATAATCCGGTGTTTTCTGCTCACTCGGCCCCTTGCTCCGATCGCCTTTAACATCCGTTACAAGACCGGCAATAGAAAGGTCATTACGCGCGCAATACCACCGGTAGTCATTGATTCGTTTAATATATTCCGCGTTTCCCATAATTTTTGTGACAGCCGTTAATCCATTAATAATGTCCGTGCCCACATCTTTAACAAACGGAAGCGCGCCTTCGGCAAAATAACAGGCTGTTTTAATGAGTTCATGCCGTTTCCCCACCGCATCAGGATAATCCGGGAGCTCAAAATAGGTACTGATCGATTCTCCTGTTTCCGGATCTTTCATGACTGCGACTTCCTGAAGTTTTTCATCATGGCCCATCAAAAAATCAAATGCAGCGGTTTCCACGCCGACCTTGATGAACGGATCTTCCGTCACGTCCGGAACTTTTTGACCTAAGATAAACACATTCCGGTTATCTTTTAATCCTGCCTTGTATTCTTCAGCTGTTCGTAGTGCCATTTTTTCTCTCCCCTAAATATTCTCTATTCCATTTTTTTTTAATTTATTATTTATTTTGCATTCCCACGGAGGACCGTGGGAACGTGCCCGTAGAGACGATGCATGCATCGTCTCTACAATGGTTTTCAATCGTAATCCCTACTTTCCCCCTTATTCTGTTTTCATCGGCTCAAACATTTCCCTGAACTGCGGCATGAAATTCATGTCTCCCTCAATTTTTAATTTTCCGGTGACTACGGCGGTAATACCGTCAAGTTTACCAGTCACAATATCGTGATAGGAACTGTCACGGGCAACCATAAAAACTGTCGGTGTTTTTAAGACCTCTTCGGTTAACGTCATTGTCCCGTCTTTAATCGCCACTGTCCATTTGCCGCCCCCTTTTCCGGTGATGTGATAACTCACGGTGGCGTCTACCCCTTTTGATTTTTCCGGTATAAACCGTTCTTTCATGCCCTCAAAAAAATGACCCACCGGCACGGCTTCAGCGGTTTTTTCTTCTTCTATTTCAACCACTAAATCTTTTTTCAGCACCTTGCCCACCGCATTGGCCGGCAGACTGGGCCTGAATAGATAATATTCCGGGACTTTATATTCCGCCATTTTGCTTTTACAGAACTGACGAATTTCATCCTCCGTGCAGTCTTCACCTCTTTTAAGGACAATGCACGCTTTGCCAACCTGACCGTATTTGTCGTGTGATTCGGCAATAACAGCAACCGAATCCACTGCCGGATATGTGGCGATCACGTTTTCAATTTCTTTGGGATAAACATTCACGCCGCCCCGAATGATCATGTCTTTCTTCCGGTCTACGATAAACAAAAAGCCTTCTTCATCCATGTAGCCCAAATCGCCTGTTAGCAACCATCCGTTTTTAATGGTTTCCTCTGTGGCTTTCGGGTTATTGAAATACCCCTTCATAACGGTATCTCCTTTAACCACGATTTCACCAATCTCTCCTGCGTTAAGGGGTTTGGCCTGTTCATCAAAAATAGACACTTCAATGCCGTCAAAGCCGGTACCGATTGAGCCGTATTTACGCTTGCCCTCCATATTGGCTGAAATTCCGCCGCTGTTCTCAGTGGAACCATACGCTTCTAAAATCGGAAGGTGAAACCGACGCTCACATTCGTCCAGCTGTTCGGGAGGTATGGGTGCGGCTCCGGAAACCCCAATACGCAACGAACTGGTATCAACCGTATCGGCTTCAGGGGTTCTTAAAAGAATGTTCCACATGGTGGGCACAATATAAAAACCATTAACTTTATATTTTTCCACGCATTCCCAAAATTCAGTGGCCGAAAAATTTCGTCGTAAAACCATGGTCGCCGCGCTGTACATGGTGGGAAACGCCAGATCGTTCAAGCCACCTGAATGAAATAACGGCAGAACGCACAGGATCCGTTCTGCCGGCTGAATTGGGATATGTTTGGTTTTAATGTAGGCTCCGTATACAATTCCCCTGTGAGTCAGCATCACCCCTTTGGGTGTACCCGTGGTGCCGGATGTATACATCAGCGAAGCCACATCATCGGCTGACGGCGGATCGGAAAAATCCGTTTTTCGAGAATATTTTTCCAGGATTTCCGGCAGATAATCATGGGGAAAATCCAGGTCAACGGGCGACGATGAATTGATGATAATTTTTTCAACTGACGGAATCTTATCTTTAATGACGGCCACGATTAAGGCATATTCCGGATCCACCATCAGGACCTTGGGCTTACAGTCATTGACCAGAAACTCGACCTCCTCCGCCTGCCACCAGCAGCTGACGGGCCCAGCGATTGCGCCGATTTTTTGAGCGCCCAGCAAGGTATAAAAGAAATGGGGAGTATTTCCCATCATAAATGATACGACATCCCCCTTGCCGATGCCGTTTTCCAGCAAATAGGCGGCAAAGATGTCTGTCCGCAAATCAAGATCCTGGTAAGTAACAATTTCATCGTAAAAATTTAAAAAAGGTGTGTCCGGATATTCCTTTGCATTTAGTTTTACAAGATCAAACGTAGTAAAAATTTGTCTGTCCATTTCTTACCTCCTAATTAAAAATTATCATATTTTGAACCAGCCGTTATTCTTATACCAGGCCAGTGTCTCTTTCATTCCTTTTTCCATGGTCGGATATTTAAATTTAAATCCCGTGCTTTTTAATTTGCTGTTGTCCCAAATCTTGTCACAATTTACGTAATCAAGAGTTGCTTTTTCAAGCAGCGGCTTTGTTTTCAATCGTCGGGCAACAAATTGCGATCCAATTGCCAACGGTTTTGCGACAGTCAAGGGGAGATGTAAAAAATCTTTTTCTTTACCAAGAAGTTCCCTGCTCAGTAGTCTGTAAAAATCCGCAGACGTCATATGGGTATCATCAGCAACATTATATGCTTCGCCGATCATTTCATCATGATCATAGGCATGAATCATTGCCCGGCACATATCTTCAACGTGAAGAAAAGCCTCGACCGTGTCACCTTTACCCAGAATCAGTTTTTTCTTTTTATTTCGTTCATCATAAGTCATCTTCAACACCAGATATAAACCGTATTCAGAACGTGATCCGTAAATAGCGGCCGGGCGAAAAATCGTTGCACGCAGTCCTTTTTCTTTAATGTATTTTTGAACGATCTTTTCGCCTTCCCACTTACTGACATTGTAGTTATTTAACGGCGGCGTTACTTTTGGATCATCTTCTTTTACAGGATTTCCGGGATTTGAGCTGTAACCGTAAACACCAACAGATGATACATGCATAAACCGATTCACCCCGGCTTTGACGGAAGCATCACAGAGATTTTCCACTGCTTCCACATTAACAGCATGGATAATCTTGTCCGGCGTGGAATAATCATGAATACCGGCCACATGAATAACGCTGTCAACGCCCTTAAGAAGCCTGTCAAGCCCTTCCCGATGGGTTAGATCCGAACACATAAACTCAACACCCAACGCCTCAAACATGGCACCGTAATAACGACTGGAAACATCCGTGGCCCTTACTTTAAATCCAGCCTTAACCGCTTCGGCGACCATGTGATGCCCGGTAAAACCCGATGCACCGGTAACCAGCACGAGCCCTTTGTCTTTTTTTGTCATGGTAAACCTCCTGCTAATATAGGATACTTAATTTATCGAGAACCTTTGCCGTAGGGCGGCCATTTGCATCCCATCCCCTTAAACGGTAATATTTCTCCAACATTTTATCGAGTTCCACGGGTGCCCAGCCGTTTTCACCCACATCCGTCAGCATTCGACGCGGCAGGGTATCATCTTTTTTACTGATCCCTTCCCGACAATTCATATGCCGTTCCAGATTAAAAATCCGTTCTCCCACCTGGTACAGTTCTTTTCTGCCTATTTTATAGCCCATCACGCCGGACATCAGGCCGCAATAATCCGATAGATCCGTGGTTGCCAGAGCAATGACAGGAAGATTACGCATAACAAACCGTAGTATGGGCTTGGGGGTATATTTGTATGCCGGATTTTCTTCTAAAAACGGATACTGAGTCTGGAGACAAAAAATAGCTGAGTTTGTCATTTCCATCAGGTTTTGTAAAAATACAACAAAATGCGCCTTGGCCCTAGTTCCATGGGGACTTAAATAGGATTTTTCGCCGCCGCCCAAAGGATCTGTTTCAACCGCATGGGTACTGCCGGATAAATGCGTTGCCCCGCAGTTGGCAGTCGCGTATCCAAGTCCCTGGCCGGTGCAGCCCCGGGGGTCATAACCAGCTATCTCAAGGCCTTTGACATGATTGGCAAAATCCTGCCCCCCGTACTTTTCAGAAAGTCGCTTTACCCCTTCAGCCAGATCATCGCCAAATCCCCGGCGATAGGCGATATCTTCAATAGTTTTACCGATATTGCCGGAATCCTCAAATTTCAGATCGCTTTTCAGCATCCCTTTTTCAGTCAATTCCATGGCAAAACCAATAACGCCGCCGGTGCTGATGGAATCAAGCCCCAGGCGATTCAGCATGTCATTCCATTGTGCAATCTCATTTAGGTCACCCACCATCAGATTGGAACCCATAAGGGCAATGGTTTCATATTCCGGAGATACCAGTTCTTTATTATTGAATTTTCCGATTCGACCGCATTGTATGAGACATCCGGGGCATCCGTGATTTTTTACTTTATGCTGATCGCGAATTTTTTCCGCGCTGATATTCTCCATGCGGTCAAACCGTGACTTACTAAAATTTTTGACCGGCATAATAGATGCACTTCCAAATGCGCGGACATTCTGTGCAGTCCCTAATTCCCGAAGCCTTCTGCCTGTATTATCATGGGCGCGTACTTTTTCGCGGGCGACCTTGAGCGCTTTTTGAAACCGATCCGGATCAGCCACAACGACTTTGCGATTTCCTTTGGCAACGATCCCTTTTAAATTTTTAGAGCCCATTACAGCGCCCATGCCGCACCGCCCTGCCACTCGTTTATCTGATGCGATCACTGAAAACTTAACCAGGTTTTCCCCTGCAGGACCAATCACGACCCAGTCGCCTTCATCTTTTTTGGATTTCTGGAAATCAACCGTGTCCATTCCCCATGAGTCTGAGGCATCCCGGAAGGTCACGTTGCCATTTTCAATATGTATAGACACCGGCTTTGACGATCGCCCCCGGACCATAATGCCGTCATAGCCGGACTTTTTCAGACTGACACCGAACTTTCCGCCCACATAGGATGCGGCAAAAATGCCTGTTAACGGCGACTTGCACATCACTGTAAAACGGCCGCCTGCAGGCGAAGGTGTGCCTGCAGTGGGTCCGGTCATCATTATCAAGATATTGTCCGGTGAAAGTGGATCAATGCCGGGTTTGATGTGATCATATAAAAGCTTTAACGCCAGCCCTTTGCCGCCAATATATAAACGACGATCAATTGCTGAAATTTCACAAGTACCGACACTTTGGGTTGTCAGGTCAATGTCAAGAACCGTGTTATTAAACGCTTTAATATCTGTCATGAGCTTGCCTCCACTTGGAGAGGTTTAAGGTTGATGGCTTCGTAAAAAATCCAAATTCTTTGTTGCGCTGCATCCTTCGTTTCTTCATGGTACGCTAAGTACAA
>JAOZOL010000664.1 GCA_029933295.1 Desulfobacterales bacterium
TCATCTCCCCTTATTCTATGATCTCACTAATAACACCTGCACCCACTGTCCTGCCACCTTCACGAATCGCAAACCTCAACTCCTTCTCCATCGCTATAGGAGTTATCAAACTCACCTCCAGCGTAACATTGTCTCCAGGCATCACCATCTCAACCCCCTCAGGCAATGTCACCACCCCCGTCACATCAGTAGTACGAAAATAAAACTGCGGCCTGTATCCATTAAAAAACGGCGTGTGACGTCCTCCCTCCTCCTTCGTCAGTATGTACGTCTCCGCCTTAAACTTCGTATGCGGCGTAATAGACCCAGGCTTGGCCACCACCTGGCCCCTCTGTACCTCGTCCCTCTTCGTACCCCTCAACAATACCCCTATGTTATCTCCAGCTTGTCCCTGATCCAATATCTTCCGGAACATCTCTACCCCTGTACACACCGTCTTCATCGTCTCCCGGATACCTACCACCTCAACCTCATCTCCAACCTTGATCACCCCTCGCTCAACTCGTCCCGTCACCACTGTACCTCGCCCACTTATACTAAATACATCCTCTATCGGCATCAAAAACGGCTTCTCTATGTCCCTCACCGGATCAGGTATGTAACTGTCTATCGCATCCAATAACTCAAATATCGGCTTCACATCTTCACTCTCTATATCATCACTCTCCAATGCCTTCAACGCACTGCCCCTTATTATCGGTATGTCATCACCAGGAAACTCATACTTCGTCAATAACTCCCTCAACTCCAACTCCACTAACTCTATCAACTCCTCATCATCCACCATGTCACACTTGTTCAAAAATACCACTATGCTCGGCACACCCACCTGCCTAGCTAACAATATGTGCTCACGGGTCTGCGGCATCGGCCCGTCATCAGCTCCAACCACCAATATCGCTCCGTCCATCTGCGCCGCTCCCGTTATCATGTTCTTAATATAGTCCGCATGACCAGGACAGTCCACATGCGCATAGTGCCTCTTCTCCGTCTCATACTCCACATGCGCCGTAGCTATCGTTATACCCCTAGCCTTCTCCTCAGGCGCCTTGTCTATCTCATCAAACGGAACATACTCCGCTAACCCCTTCTTCGCTAAATGCTTCGTTATCGCCGCCGTCAACGTCGTCTTACCATGATCTATATGCCCAATCGTACCCACATTCACATGCGGCTTCTTCCTCTCAAATTTCTTCTTCGACATCTCTAACCTCCTT
>JAOZOL010000665.1 GCA_029933295.1 Desulfobacterales bacterium
AAGTGCCTTAAGTGAACTAAAGTTATGGTTAATGCCTTCGGCATTGTCAAAATTCAGGTAATAAAAATTGACCGCGCTAAAAGCGCAGTCCTCAACTTTAAATTCAAATGCGGTTACCCTGCTTTTTCTTGCGTTATGTACATGATGTCACGGGTTACACATACCAACCCATGATTAAAGGATTTGTTTCATATGCCCCTGTCAGTTGTCGATTTATACCGCGATATTCTCCCGAAAACCAATTGCGGCGACTGCGGATTTCCCACCTGCATGGCCTTTGCCAGTATGGTTGTGTCTGAAAAACATCCCATTAAAAATTGTCCGTACTTAACAGAAGAAGTTGTCAACGCATGTGAAAAGGAACTGGCAGAACAATATGCGGCCGGCAAATGGCTCAAAAGAGACATGAAAGAAGATGCCCTGAAGTGGGCGAAGGAAAAATCAGCATCCATGGATATAGAAGACCTGCCGGACAGAATAGGCGGGCGGCTGATTGAAAAAGACGGGAAACCGGCTTTAGAACTCCCTTATTTTAATGAACACATTGTCATAGATGCGGACCGGATTACGAAAAAAGATGGATCTGAACTGACCCGTTATGAGCAGGTGTTTATCCATATCCACATGGCCCAGGGCGGCAGCGTGCTGCCCTCCGGCAAATGGCGCAGCCTCGTTGAAATTCCAAATACGGTGTCCAAGGTCAAATCCATGGTGGATCACGTGGAAAAACCCTTAATTCAAGCGTTTGAAGGAAAAACAGAAGCGCTTCGAGGTGCGGCGTTAAAAATCGGCGGCATTGATAAACATTCAGATTTTCCCACAAGCGATGTGGCCATTTTATTTACTCCGCTGCCACGGGTGCCCGTCATGCTCATGTTCTGGGATGGAGATGACGTGGACGGGTTCAGCGCAGAGGCCAAATTGTCTTTTGACGAGACCATAACTCAGCATTTAGACATTGAATCCATCATGTTTTTAAGCGAACGGCTTAGGGAATTGCTTTGTGAATATGAGGATTAATAGGGATCTTGTGTTTGTGCGTGGGTGCTATCCTGACTTGGTATTTTTTATAGAAGATTAAATACGTCATAAGGGCGGAATACCTGTGGGCATAGCGGGTTTACGGTTTACAGTTGACGGTTGACGGTGCATCAAGAAAAAAATATTACCTGAATTTTGCACGAGTCGGAGGCTTCCATATGCAAGGCATTTAACGG
>JAOZOL010000666.1 GCA_029933295.1 Desulfobacterales bacterium
TTGATGTCGCTTTCAGTTGCTTTGCAAACCCCCCTTTCTGTTATAAATGCGGTTACCAGTCTTGCCGGTGTTACATCAAAGGCATAATTGACAGCCGGACTCTCTTTTGGCATGAGAAGATTATCCATGCTTCTGACCGCACCGGGAATATACCGTACCTCATCCGGATCACGCGATTCTATTGGAATGCCTGATATGCCGGCTTTAATAGTCCAGTCAAAAGTTGATGACGGTAATGCCACATAAAAAGGAACATTGTTATCCCTGGCGGCAAGGGCCTTTAAGTAGGTACCAATCTTATTTGCCACATCACCGGTATAGGTACTCCTGTCCGATCCTACAATTACCATATCCACCATTCCATGCTGCATAAGATGGCCGCCGGCATTATCAGTAATCACCGTATGCGGCACGCCGTACCGCCCCAACTCCCAAGCAGTCAGCCGGGCCCCCTGATTCAACGGCCGGGTTTCATCCACCCACACATGCACATGGATTCCGCTTTCATGAGCAGCATAGATGGGTGCTGTTGCGGTACCCAGCTCGATACAGGCAAGACTTCCGGCATTGCAATGGGTTAATATGTTGACCGGATCAGGTGTTTTTTTACTGTTTTTTGTTTGGGCCATTTCCCGGATCAATTCCAAACCAAAGTATCCGATATTTTTTGAATTTTTAACTTCTTCTTCGGCAATCTGCCCGGCCACCCGCCGGGCGGTTTGCCTTCGTTCATCTGTATTCTGCCCAGACAAAACCGCATCAAGTGTTCTTTTTACAGCCCAGGACAGATTAACTGCAGTGGGTCGGGCGCTTATTAACCGGGCTACCTCCTGATTTAAGTATTCATCGTCCATTGCTTTATCCGGGTTGTTTCGGACTATTACAAAGACACCGTATGCACCGGTCACGCCGATAAGCGGCGCGCCCCGCACCACCATATCCTTAATCGCAGCTATTACATCATCAAGGTAATTTAAATCCATGATCACCAGTTCATGGGGCAGTTTGCGCTGGTCAATTACTTTTACAATATCCTTTTTCTGATCAAGCCAAATGGGTCTTAATTGTTTAATCTCTCCCGTCACTCACATCTCCTGTTGATTTTAATTTTTAATAGAATTATCTTGCCGGTATAATAAAATTCAGGTAACAACTCATTAAATTATTTAAGACAATATAATCAATAAAAATCAACCAATGAAAGCACTCTTTCAA
>JAOZOL010000209.1:0-2099 GCA_029933295.1 Desulfobacterales bacterium
ATTTTTTGTGCCTGCAAGGCGCGATTTGGGGAGCATAGTGGGCTACGCGACTCAAATTGTAACGACGCAGGTGCGAAAAAGGACAAGCAATATGCGTCAGTTCAGAGTTGACAAGACACCAGGTTAACGGAGAAAGTTTAAATGAAAGAGCTGGTTGTCATCAGCGGTAAAGGCGGAACTGGAAAAACGACATTAACAGCTGCTTTTGCGGCTTTAGCTAAAAACAGAGTATTGTGTGATGCGGATGTGGATGCTGCAGATCTGCATTTATTGATGGCCCCGAAAATTAGAACACGTTCTGATTTTAAAGGGGGCAGCATTGCGGTCATCAACGAAGACAAATGCACCGAGTGCGGTCTCTGCCGGGAATTGTGCCGGTTTGATGCAATTGGCGAAAATTTTGTCGTGGATTCCATTGAATGCGAGGGCTGCGGGGTTTGTGTTGATTTCTGTCCCGAAAATGCCATTGATTTTCCCGTTCAGACATGCGGGCAATGGTTTGTTTCAGATACCCGGTTTGGCCCCATGGTCCACGCCCGGCTGGGAATTGCTGAAGAAAATTCCGGGAAACTGGTAACTCTCATCCGGCAGGAAGCCAAAAAACTGGCAGAAGAAAAAAAACTGGAGATGATCATAACAGACGGCCCCCCCGGCATCGGATGCCCGGTTATAGCTTCCATCGGCGGGGCTACAGCTGTTTTGATCGTTACCGAACCCACTGTTTCAGGAATACATGATATGGAAAGGGTCGCTCAACTGGCAGAGCATTTTAAAATCCCGGCAATGGTGTGTGTGAACAAATATGATCTTAACCCGGATCAGGCACTGGCAATTGAAAAAATAGCAAAAGAGCATAAAATAACATTTCTGGGAAATATCGCCTTTGATCCTGTTTTTACAAAATCCATGATTGACGGGAAAACGCTAATCGAATACGATAATAATTCAACAGTTGCCACAGAAGTTAAAAAAATATGGAGCGGTGTTCTTGAGCACCTCCATTGAAAACAATAAACCGCAGAAACATAAATTAACAGATAAGGAGTGGTTAGCTTTATGAAAGAAGGAAGAATAGCAGTTCCGTCCAATGAAAAAGGCGGACTCGATGGTCAAAGGTCCGGTCACTTCGGCCATTGTGATGTTTTTACACTTATTGACGTGGAAAACGGCGAGATCAAAAATGTCACAACCATCCAGAACGAAAGCCATGTTCAGGGAGGCTGCATGGTACCGGTTAATTTGCTTTCCGACAACAAGGTCAATGCATTGATCGTCGGCGGCATCGGAATGCGTCCCCTTATGGGATTCAAACAGGTCGGGATTGATGTGTATCACGATGATCAAAGACCGGAAATCAGACCGGTGGTGGAAGATCTTATTGCCGGGAAACTCTCCCAAATAACCGAAAATCAGGTTTGCGGGGGCGGAGGAGGCGCCATGTAAACCAAAGGCGCACTTTTTCCCAAAAAACCATCATCAATTTAAATACCCGATACGGAGAATGAACCGATGAAAATAGCAGTTACATCAAGAGGCACAGATCTTGACGCCCAAGTCGACCCCCGGTTCGGACGGGCCGCTTATATTATAATTGTGGACACGGAAACGCTTGATTTTGAGGTGTTGGATAATCAGACAAACGTAAACGCGTTTAAAGGTGCCGGCATTCAAGCTGCAAGCATGGTCAGTGACAAGGGCGCGAATATTTTGCTTACCGGTTTTTGCGGGCCCAACGCGTTTAATACGCTCAAAGCGGCAAACGTAAAAGTGATCAGTGATGTGAGCGGCAGTGTTAAAGATGCTGTAAAATCCTTTAATGACAACAAATTGTCGTTTGTGGACCAGCCGAACAAAGACGGTCATTGGTAACAGAAAAATTGACTCAAGGAGGTGATCTTATGCCAAGAGGCGATGGAACCGGTCCGGATGGCAAAGGTCCAACCGGAAGAGGCCGGGGCGGATGCAAACCCGGCAGCAACAATAAAATGGACAAAGGAATCGGCGCCGGTCGCGGCCAGGGAAAAGGTGCCGGTCGCGGCCAGGGCCGGGGGAATAGAAAATAATTTATAAAAAATAAACATCGAACGTCCAACATCGAA
>JAOZOL010000209.1:2199-4764 GCA_029933295.1 Desulfobacterales bacterium
CCGGGGGAATAGAAAATAATTTATAAAAAATAAACATCGAACGTCCAACATCGAATGATGAATAAAAAAATTAATGTTGACGGCCCTCGTAGGGCGGATTAGCAAAGCGTAATCCGCCGTATGTGAAGGGGATTTCGATGCTCACTGATATTTTAAAAGAAATTGAATAATTAACGGTAAAGCGTGCCAAAATTTAGGGCTCTTGGTCACTTCTCACTTTATTCTCGTTCCCACGGTCCCCCTTGGGAATGCAGAAATAATTTGAGGAGCGAAGCGACATCATTATTCGATGTTCAACGTTGGGCGTTCGATGTTCAGTCTGTTGAACACTGGGCGTTTATCTCTCAAAATGATTTAAGCCTTACAGGAGGGGGCTATGCCATTATTTGATTACCTGTGCCTGGATTGTAAAAAATCCAGTGAAATTCTTGTTTCAGGTTCAAACAATCAGCCTCATTGCACTTACTGCGGCAGCCAGAATATGAAAAAACAGCTCTCCGCCCATTCATCGTTTTCCGGTGATTCAAAAAGCAGTGTACCAGGGCCGGGGGATACCACCTGCTGCGGTTCAACACCGGATCATGCCGGTTGTGCGGGCCCCGGGAGCTGCTGCGGTAAAATATAGGGTCTCGGCAGCTCCGGCCTGACACAATCGTTACCATTTCATCCTTGACAAGGCCCTGTCCCGTATCTCCCATGACATTTATCGATATCTAAAAAACCAGGAAGGGGAACGAAATGATTGCTCTTTATATTTTTTTATGCCTCACCGCCCTGATTGTCTTAATTTTTATAAAAAAAGTAATACAACTGAAAAAGGGAAAAGAAAAAGCAGATACGCAGCTGGCCGGCATGACTTTTACCAAATTTTCTTCACCCGGAAGCGTCAAACAGCTCTCAATCCTTCCCCTGGTTGATTATTACACGGACAACGTTGATCTGAAAACCGAACCCGGTGTTTCATATCTGGTCAAGGCGGACGACACCACGATTTTGCTTGATGTCGGGTTTAACAAAAAAAAAGAACACCCCTCCCCCCTGCTTCATAATATGAAAACACTTAAGGTCTCTGAAAATGATCCGGACATGATATTTATCAGCCACGCGCATCTTGATCATCTGGGGGGCATGAAAGAGCAGAAAGAAAAAACATTCAGTTTGTCTCAGGGCCCGGTGAACCTTTCCAATATTCCGGTCTATTCACCGGTCAATATTGCTGCCTCCAGCTGGAACCCGGGCCCTGAAACAAAAATTATCACGGAACCCACCATACTGAAAGACGGCATTGCCAGCATCGGCGTAATCCCGCGATTCCTGTTTCTCATGGGCCATACTCTGGAACATTCTCTGGCAATCAATGTGGCGGGCAAAGGTATCGTCATAATCATCGGCTGCGGCCACCAGACCATTGAACGGATCATAGAGCGAACTCAAATGATTTTTGATGAACCGATTTACGGAATTATCGGCGGCCTGCATTACCCGGTAAACGGCGGCCGAATCATGCTCGGCCCCATTAATATCCAGCGAATCGTAGGCTCAGACAAACCACCGTGGGTCAGCATTCGTGAGACTGATGTGAAAAGCGCAATCGCAGCCATAAAAAAAGTATCACCCAAAGTTGTTGCACTGTCCCCCCATGACAGCTCGGACTGGGCCATCGACCGGTTTAAACAGGCATTTGGCGACACCTATGTTGATGTGAAAGTCGGAAAAGAAATCGTTATTTAACGGGGACCTGGTATCACATCTTGAATTAAGTCATTGGAATCTAAAAATTTACTGGCTGATCCGATTCATAAAATCTGCTTATTAACAGCTGCATTAAAAATTGTTGAAAGATAAGCTAAAAAAACGACAGATAAAATAATAATTTAAATCAAGAGGTGACACTAAATACCTTGCGATATTGTAGTTACGATTTGCTTGACAAAGGTTCTCATTGTGGTTACAATTTGATTAATTCGAATGAAATATGAATGGGATGAAAACAAAAGAGTTGCCAACCTCGCAAAACACGGCGTCGATTTTATAGATGCTGAGGATTTTAATTGGTCATCAGCTATCGAAACTATTGATGACCGCTTTAATTATATCGAAGACAGGTGGATTGCTCTTGGTTTTATCGGTAGCCGTCTCCATGTTCTCATATATACTATGCGAGGTGAAAATATCCGCCTGATCAGTCTTCGTAAGGCTAATCAGCGTGAAAAAGACAATTATGAAGAAAAAACCTGAGCACATAAAACAAGAAGATTGGGATTCCGTGGAATCACCACCTCTATCCAATAAAATGTTGTCAAAAATGCAGCCTGTTAAGCAAGCACATCCGAAAATTCCTCCACGTGTACGTGGCCCACAGAAAAAACCGCCTAAGAAAATGCTTACCATCAGACTCAACCATGAGGTCGTCGAATACTTTAAAGTACAAGGAAAAGGCTGGCAGACAAAGATCAATGAAGTCCTAACTGATTATATGCATTCGAATACTGAAAAGGACAACGGCATTTAATCGGGTAGCCGGGGGTTTTTCTCCCCCGGCCCCCACACCACCGGGCAAGCGGG
>JAOZOL010000667.1 GCA_029933295.1 Desulfobacterales bacterium
TTGACCTATTCAAACTGCTTTTTAAATTTTAGAAACTGCATTTTTAAATCGTCAATTTCAGTTTGAAGGTCATCGACTTTTTTCTCAAGCGATTCAACTCGATCAATGCTTACCCGCGTCCGCGGTATCGCTGCCACCGGCGCTGGCTCAAAGGCGTCTTCGGTGAGATCCACATCAGAAAACAGATGCGTATACCGGTGCTCTTTGTGGCCCGGACGTTTGGGTAGCATGGCAACAAAAGGCCCCTTCTCATGTTCAGACAACTTTTTTAATGTCAGTTCAACAACCCCAATTCCCAGCGTATCCATAAATCGTGCGGTTCTCGTGTTCAGTTCTCCGGGTGTCTGCGGTCCCCGCAAAAGCAGTTCACACAGTATTGCAAGTTCTCTTCTGGAAAATCCTGCAAATTCAATCAGGTTATGCTCGAATTTTTCCTTGCGGCTCCCATGGGTCATGATCTGCCAGACCAGGTGCTGCTTTCTTAAAGTTTCCAAAGCATGTAATACCGGCTCCTTAGAAAGGGCCATCACCGGATGACGATTGTTTTTCTGTTTGCATCCGTTTATCAGGGCGTTTAATGTCAGCGGATAATAATCCGGGGTACTCATCTCTTTTTCAATCAAAACTCCTAAAATACGTGTTTCAACCGCGTCTAATTTTATTTCCATATTTTTCCCATTCCTTTTTTTAATGACCATCCGTTCCAGCGGCCAGCCAGATCGTTCGTGTTTTCTTATGCGTTACCTTGTTTTTTGTCGAATGATAACCGAACCCTGTGACGGATTCTCGACAAGCGCCTGCCATTGATTATCCGGAATCCGGCCGATATATTCCACAGCCCAGGCCGGTTTTTGCCCGAAAAAAATACACACATAGTTCCCCTGATTCGTATATGCAATACCACCGGCAGAAATATCTTCAACCGGATTTTCTTCTCCCAGATCTTTTCCGATGGTTCCGTAAAGCTCATTTCCCCAGCCGGTCAGATTTACATCATAGGGAAGGTATTGGGCAAATTTTTTAGCCATATCTGTATCAAACAGCTCAGCGTCTAAAACAAACGTGTTAAAATCAAGTTGAATCCGCGTCTTCATCACCATCTTATCCCTGTATTTTTTATTTTATTATTTCAAATAGTTGATAAATTTTCTTACAGCATTTTAAGGTCTGGATTGACACAACGTCATCCTGCAGGTAATATTAACTTTTATAT
>JAOZOL010000026.1:0-7789 GCA_029933295.1 Desulfobacterales bacterium
CCGTTAAATGCCTTGCATATGGAAGCCTCCGACTCGTGCAAAATTCAGGTATTAACATTATCGGGAACTTGATAAAATAAAAAAAGGGCGCCGAAGCGACACCCTTTTAAAATGAAAATTTATATTATCATAAAATTGATAAAAATTAGCTTTCTTTTTGACTGATTCTTTTTTCCATATCAATAACAATTCTTGCAAAATCACTTGCCATATTGGAGGCAAGGGTTGCGAATTCAAGCCGATTCTTGTCAATGCCGACTTCCTCAAGCATCCGGTAAGCATCATTGACCCGCCACTTCGCATAGGTGTTGCCGGATTCGGATTTGCAGTTTCCGTGGTGACAGGCCATGACAAGAACCCCATCCGCCCCTTCCACAAGCGCATTTAACACATAATTGATATCCACTTTTCCGGCACAGGGTACTTTGATCATCTGAAGGCCTTTTGGAAGATCATAGTTAAATGCTTCCGCCATTTGACCGGCTTCAAATGCAGAATTCTGACAGCAAAATGCGATGATCTTTGGTCTGTCTTCTGTTTTTGCATCCGCCGTTTCTTTTATGCGCGCTCCTATTTGTGTGTCCGTAAAATCACCAATCTGGATGGCATCCATGGGGCATTCACTGGCACAGATTCCGCATCCCTGGCAGGCGACAGGTGAAATGATGGCTTTATCATCCCAGTATATGGCTCCATGGGGGCAGCACCGGTAACAGGTAAGGCAAATGGTACATTTTTCACGATCCACCACTGCCTTATTTTTTGCAACCGTTTTATTGCCGTCTCCTATGAGCTGTTTCACCCGGAGCGTCATATTGTCTATATCCATCCAGGCTCTGGACAAGTTTAAAATTTCCCGGCTTGGGCCGACAACAAATATCCCCTCCCGGTTTGTATCCACCGGCAGTCTGTGAACATTTTCCATTTGCAGAAATCCCGCAGTATCCATATCGATTTTTAAAATTTCTGCCAAAGAGAAGTTGTCCGGATTCGCCATTAGACTTTCTTCAACAACAACGATATCGGGTGAGAGTTCAATATCTTTTCGAATTACCGGATCATAATACGTGATGGTCAGGTCATCATTGTTTTGATTGATTATGGGTGAATTAGACAGCTTGAAATAGATAGCCCCCTTGTCACGTCCCTGTTTATAAAGTCTTTCCAGGCCGTCATCGGCAACTTTAATATCATTGACATAAACATAGGCGGTGCATCCGTCCATTTCGGCAATATCCGATACACTTGTCAATACACGCTTCATCAGCAACGGATTTCCTTCATGGGCAAATCCGACAAAAAAGGCGATGGTTGTATTTTTATTTTGAATTTCTTTTCGTTGGTCATCGGATGTCAGGAGATTTTCAAATTCAGACAACGAGAGGACATTGGAGCAACGTTTAAGGCCGTAAATCTGATTTAACCGGGTGGTTGTAAAATCCGTGGCAGCAACGATTGCCCCGGCTTTTTTTTCAATGAGCTGACCTTTGGATGAAAATTTTACAGTAAAGTCACCGGGAATGCCGGCGGCGTCAACCAACGTTGATTGCGGTAATATTTCAATTTTATCATTGTCTGCGACATCGTTTTCAAGGGCGGTCAATTTGTCAAGTTCCGATGTCGGAATCCCAAGTGTGGCGAAATGATCATTTTGATCATTTCCTTGTCCATCTGCCTGTCGGGCCAGGATCACGTTGTAACCATTTTTTGAAATTTGTGATGCTGCATAAAGTGCGCTATAGCCTCCGCCGATCACAATAATATCGGTGGCCATGGTGATCGCTTCCATTTCAATGGCTTGTTGTTCTGTTGTCATATGGCACCCCCCAGATATTTCCGAACACCGCTGACAGCCTGTCCGGCGTGTGCGATTGATGCGCTGATGCTTTTTGGCCCATGCGCGGTCCCGGCAATAAAAACACCGTTATTTGAAGTAGAAGTTTGGTTCAGTTCATGCAAATTTTTAAAAAAGCCGTCTTCATCAAGGGATATTTCCAGGAGTGTTGACAGGTTCCGGTTTTCCGGGTTTGGCATAATACCGATGGAAAGAACAACCATGTCAAAGGATTCTTTTTTCGGTGTCCCGTCAGTTTCATCAAACAGGCGTAACAATAAATTGCCATTCTCCGCCGGAAAAATATCAACCGGAATGCTTCTGATAAACCGGAGATTGTTTTTGCAGGATTCATAAAATGCAGGGAAAGTGTTGCCGGTATTCTGGATGTCCATATAAAATATCGTGATATCCAGATCAGGGTCTTTGTATTTAATTGATTCAGCGGTTCGCAGCGCATAGGGGCAGCAAACCTGAGAGCACCACAGATTTCCCAGCCGTTCGTCCCGGCTCCCCACACATTGAATAAACGCAATTTTTTTTGGGGCCTTGCCGTCGGATGGTCGGATCAGAGAACCATTTTGTCGTTTAATCCGTTCAAGGTCCAATCCGCTGATAACATTAGGATGGATTGAATATCCATAGGTGGCTTTAATATCCGGATCAAACGGTTCAAAGCCGGTGGCAACGATAACCGCGTCTGCGGTTAAACCTGTATGAGACGCTGTTTCGCTGACGGATATGGCGCCTTCCGGGCATACATCTTTTAAGGCATCCCCATGGTCGGCCAGTTTTTCTTCACATATTGCATACAGCGGGACATTGTTCTTTGAATGTCCCCTTACGATGACACCGGTGTCTTTTAATTTTTCATAACAGATGCCGCAATTGGTGCATTTTTTGTCATCAATAAAAACAGGGCTTTTTTTAATTGTTGCGGTATAGCTGCCATTTTGGGTGATTTTTTCAATTTGACTGGATAGATGGATGCCAATATTATCTTTTCCCATCACATTTTTCAGCATTTTTTCCACAGCACATGCACCGCAATTGAGGCATTCCGATGTTGCCTTGCATGTGTACTGGATGGCATGTCCACCCAGAAAGCCGCTTTTTTCAATAAGTTGAACACTAATGTTTGATTCAGCAAGCTCCCAGGCAGCCGTCATCCCGGCGATGCCACCGCCTATTACCATGACATTTTTCGGTTCCATTTTTTTATACTCCTTCAATGTGTAGTGTTGCGGAAGCCGAACAGTCTGATAGTCAAACAGGAATGGAAATTAACCTTGGACCTATTATACCTCGGGTCTCGGTAACATACCCGCCCGTTCGGCGATTTCAGGAACCCGGTGTTCCCATTCAATGGCCATGAGATGCACACCGGCAACACCTTTCATTTCTTTAAATTCCGCAATCTGTTCACAGGCCATTTGAATCCCTTCGTCAGCCTGTTTCTTTTTATCAACGCCTTTAAGTCGATCGATAACATAATCCGGGACATCCATGCCGGGAACCTTTGCCTTCATGTATCGGGCCATACCAAGGCTCTTCATGGGGGTGACACCGGCCAGGATATACACTTTTTCGGTTAATCCCATGTCATTGGCCCGTTTTACCCATTCCCGCATTTTTTCCATGTTATAAATGCACTGGGTCTGAATAAAATCAGCACCAGCCTGGATTTTTTTGGCCAGCCGGTAAATTCGCCACTCAAAGGGTTCGGCAAACGGATTGGCTGCAGCACCGATAAACAGTTTCGGCGGTTCGTCAATTTCCTGTCCGTTTAAAAACTGTCCCTCGTCCCGCATGTTTTTTACCATCTGGATTAATTGCATGGAATCAATATCAAAGACCCCTTTGGACTGGGGATGGTCACCAAACTGCTGGTGGTCACCTGACAGACAGAGCATGTTCCTGATGCCATGGGCATAAGCCCCAAGAATATCAGCCTGCATGGCCAGACGATTTCTGTCGCGACATACCATCTGGTAATTTGGTTCAAGCCCTTCTGTCATGGCAAAAAGGGAAGCCGCCCAGCTTGACATGCGTACTACTGCTGTCTGGTTGTCGGTGATATTCACTGAATCCACCATTCCTTTTAATGGTTGCGCCTTTTTTTTAAGCGCTTCAATATTGGCACCGCGCGGGGGACCCAGTTCGCCCGTGAAAGCAAAATGTCCGGCTTCTAATATTTTTTCAAGTGTGCTTCCTGATTTCATAATCCGTTCCTCTTTTTTGCAAATTCGTATTCCATCGATGTGGACGGTGTCCGGATCGACAAAATTATATAAGGTTATAATTTTTTAAAGTTTGTGTTTACGCGGATGTTTTTCTCTCCTCGTAACCCGGTTGAATCAGGGTTTGTGGTTTCTGATTCCGCCAGTCATTCGGCGGGCAAAATTCAATGATATTATCCAGCCGGCCCTGCAGGGCAAGTCGTTCGTAGATCATAAACCATGCACATGGCTGATCTTTATTGATTTCGCAACTCTCCTGGTTGGTCCCGCCACAGGGACCGTTAAAAAGACTTTTGGCACACATGGTCACCGGGCAGATTCCGGCGGTCATACCAAGCACACAATTCCCGCATGCCTTGCACCGCTCTTCATACCAGCCGACATCTTTGTTGACTCCGATAAACGTAGTGTTGACAGCAGGAAAAACGGGTATCTCCGGAAACCGTTCCGCAAGGAACTGAATTCCGGCCCCGCAGGCCATGGAAAGCAATGCGTCATAATCCTTGACCATATCGTCGATTTCGGCAAGAAATTCCATATCACATTGACGCTGAACAGTTGCTTCGCCGAATATCGTCTGCTCTGCTGATGCTTGCTGGCTTAATTTGAGTTCGGCATTCAATACGCCGACTTCCTTTTCACCACCGGTCAGGCAAACGGCAACACATGTACCGCAGCCGACGGTCAAAACTTTTTTATACCCTTTAATTAACTCCTTGATCTCATCGAAAGGTTTTCTTTCTGCAACAATCATGAGGTGTCCCTCCTTTTTGTTAACGAAACGATCAATATTTGCTGATGATGTTACGGTTCCAAGGTATTCTTAAAAATTGTTAGCAGTAAATATGTTATTCCAATTATATATCGTTTAATTTATTTATTTGATTGCTAAAAACACTGAGCCCGAAAGCAAATAAAACCAAATATGATATCGAAAAAACCAAGGAATTTATATGCCATGAAAAAAAATATAAAGTCAAGTAAGATCGATAGATTTTTATTGAATTGACAGCAAAGCTTTACTTGCATAGAATACATAAATTTTAATACCAGTCCTGATGGTGTTTCATGAAAATGGTGAATCAAAAAGACGGTATCATATATAATAGATGGATTTTAAACATTTTGGGTATGATCTGCATGCTGGTCTGTGCAGTGACCTGTTTGTCCGCTTCCATCGGTATGGACATGGATACAATGATACCGGGGGAGGCACAAAACAATTTAAAGAATGTTGAAGTGCCGAATGATTTTCCGGTTTATGTATACTTTGCAGATGCTAAAAATAAATTTCTTATAGGAGAAGAAAGATCGGGGGTTGCGCCGGATGATCCGGTTTTATTCTGCCGGTTGATTGTTGAGGAACTGATAAAAGGGCCCCAAAGCAATCTGACGGTCACCATACCGCCGAAAACCAAATTGCGGGCGGTATACATTACGCCGGATAATACAGCGTATGTCGATTTTACCGAAGGAATCGCAATGCAGGATTCCGGTGGCGTTGTCTCTGAACTGATGACGATTTATTCAATTGTAAATTCGTTGATACTAAATGTATCAGACGTGGATCAGGTAAAAATACTCATAGAAGGCAAAGAAGCGGAAACACTGGCCGGACATATTGATATCCGGTTTCCCATAAGTGCAGATATGCTTTTGATCAGATGAAAAACAATAAACAAATAAATCAAATCCGAAATATAGGGATTATTGCCCATATCGATGCCGGAAAGACCACGGTAACGGAACGGATTCTCTATTATACGGGACGATCCCATAAAATCGGCGAAGTCCATAACGGCGAAGCAGTGATGGACTGGATGCCGGATGAACAGGAACGGGGCATCACGATCACTTCGGCCGTTACCACCTGCAATTGGAAAGATTGCGAAATACAGATTATTGATACCCCCGGCCATGTGGACTTTACCATCGAGGTGGAGCGTTCATTAAGGGTCCTTGACGGCGCAGTGGGTGTTTTCTGTGCGGTGGGCGGCGTTGAGCCGCAATCTGAAACAGTCTGGCATCAGGCGGATAGGTATCTGGTTCCGAAAATCGCTTTTATTAATAAAATGGACCGCATTGGTGCGGATTTTTTCCGCACCGTTGAAATGATGAAAGAGCGATTAAATGCCAGACCGCTGCTGATTCAACTGCCGATAGGCCAGGAAGACAGTTTCAAAGGCGTCATTGATCTGTTGAATATGAATCAAATGATCTGGGAGACGGATGACCCGAATGTCGATATTATTACCAGTGAGATAAGTGAACAATATTTAGACCAGGCCCTGTCATTTCGGGATAAATTAATTGAACAGATCGCTGAAGTTGATGATGAGATTATGGAGGCGTATCTGGAAGAAAAAGAAATCTCAACAGAGGATTTGATTTCAGCCATTCGACGGACCGCTCTTGACTTAAAACTGGTGCCTGTATTGTGCGGGGCGGCATTAAAGAATAAAGGCGTTCAGCCGCTGCTTGATGCGGTTATTAAATTTTTGCCCAGTCCGGTTGAAGTGCCGCCCGTACAGGGGCATCATCCGGATACGGAAGAAATCCTGAAATATCCTGCAAAAAAAAATGGACCGCTGGTTACCTTGATATTTAAAGTTTCCATGATGGAAGGCAGAAAATTGTCTTTTGTACGTGTTTACAGCGGGCAGCTCAAGGCCGGTGTTGAGGTTTATAACCCTTCCCGCAAAAAAAAAGAAAAAATTTCCCGTATATTAAGAATGCATGCCAATAAGCGTGAACGGATTGATAGCACCGGCCCAGGAAGTATTGTCGGCATCGTCGGGCTTAAAGATTCTTCAACAGGCGAGACGCTTTGTGACGTCAATATGCCTGTTTTGCTTGAAAAAATGGAATTTCACCGCCCGGTGATTTCAATTTCTGTGGAACCCAAAACCCATAGCGATCAGGATAAGCTGGATCAGGTGCTTGCAAAATTAATGGCCGAAGATCCGACCCTTCATGTCAAGCAGGATGAAGACACCGGACAGACCATATTGTCCGGCATGGGGGAACTTCATCTGGAAATCATAACCAGCCGGATGCAGCGTGAATTTAATACAAACGTAAATGTGGGCAAACCCCAGGTTGTCTACCGTGAGACGCTGGGAAAAGAATCTTTGGCATCTGCGGTATTTGATAAGGAAATTGCCGGGCAGCGCCATTTCGGAAGCGTTGAATTAATGTTAAAGCCGCTTGCAAGGGGCAGCGGCAGTCACTTCCGGTCTGAAATTGATCCGGCTGTTATCCCGGACGTGTTCATCCCGGCTGTTGAAAAAGGCATTAAAGATGCCATGGAGTATGGTGACCTGAAAGGATATCCGGTTGTGGATGTGGAAGCTGTTCTTACCGGCGGGCAATTCAAAGAATCTTTAGGGTCTGACCTGGGATATACCGTCAGTGCATCAATGGCCTGCCGGGAAGCGCTTAAAAAAGGCGCCCCCTATCTGCTTGAGCCGATTATGGAGGTTGAAGTCTTTGTGCCTGATTCGTTTATGGGGGATGTCATCGGTGATTTAAACGCACGGGGGGGAAAAATTGACTCCATTTCATCAAAAGCGGATAGTCAGATTATCGCCGCCAGTGTCCCGCTTTCAAAAATGTTCGGGTACTCAACAGCCCTGCGGTCTTCTTCCCAGGGCCGGGGGAATTTTACGATGAAGTTTTCACATTTTGACAAAATATGATGGGGAAAGGTGAAAGG
>JAOZOL010000026.1:7889-16999 GCA_029933295.1 Desulfobacterales bacterium
ATTTTACGATGAAGTTTTCACATTTTGACAAAATATGATGGGGAAAGGTGAAAGGCTTACAAAAAGATGAACATCGAACATCGAACGCTCAACATCGAATGATGAATAAAAAGAATATGATACGAGGTCTGACATTGGAATTAAGAAACAAATGAAATTAAATTGTGGAGTGGAGCTTATTCGATGTTCAACGTTGGACGTTCTCCGGCACTCAATATTCTGCCGGGTCTTGAATGGTTGTTGTGAAAATATATTCCGGATTGAGTGCCGGAGTTCGATGTTGGGCGTTCATCTTTCAAATTTGTGAATTTATTGTTTCATAAACCCTAAAACCTACCGGTTTTTTCAGAATCCTTCTCCTTGCCATTTCCAAAAAAGGAGTGGGGGGCTTCCATGTCTTTTAAAAATTTTTTGATTTTTTTGATTTTCTCAGCGTCTTTTTCGTATTCCAGTGCTTTTTTAAAATGAAAGGTTGCGAGTCTATAGTCATTTTTTTTTACATAGTATTCCCCAAGATGGTAATGGGCACCGGCAAACTGGCTCAATTTCCCTTCTGTTTGACCCAGAAAAAAAAGAACTTCCTCATTGTCCGGATATTTTTCCAGCAGGTTGGTAAACGTAGCGGCAGCTTCTTCATTCCGCTCAAGTGCCATCTGGGACCGTCCAAGATACAGATCACTTTCGGGTCCGTTATCTGAAACCGGCGTTAATATGGCTATGCTATTGGTGTATTCCCCGGCCAGAAAAAAGACCCTTCCCAGATCAACTTTAAGGGAGTCATCCTGAGGATGATTTTTTAACACAATTTTCAGATGATCAATCGCAGCTTTCGGGTTGCCGTTTCTTTCAAGCAAAAGGCCGTATCCGTAATTTGCCATGCTGTTTTTCGGATTTTTTTTTATTGCTTCCGCAAACCGTTGCATGGCCGTATTATTATACCCGTAAAGTGCAATCACCCGGGTGTGGGCTCTTTGGAATTCATAATTTTGTTTTACCGGAAGGGGATGTTCATTTTCCAGAAGGTTATCTAAATAAATAATTCGTTCCTCGGTTGCCGGATGGGTTTTTAAATAGGTTGGGATTTCTCCTGTATCGAACCAGTCAACGGCCCTGATTTTTTTCAAAATGGAAAGCAGCCCGTTTAAATCATATCCGGCTGCCTTCAGATAGGTTTGACCGATCTGGTCTGCCTGCATTTCATGTTCCCGGCTGTATGCCAGGGCAACGGATTGGCCGGCGGCCATGGACCCGATCGTCAACGCGCTGCCGATTGCTGATGCGCCTCCTAAGCCGACAAGGATTCCGGCGACAACGCCGGCCATGGTCGCCATGCTTGTTTTTTTGTTTTGTGTAATCATTTCTGAAATATGGCGGCATGAGACATGGGCAATTTCATGGGAAAGGAGTGCTGCGAGTTCGTCCTCACTTTCCAGTGCTTCAAATAATCCGGAAAAAATAAATATATTACCGGCAGGCCCGGCAAAGGCATTGTATACATCCTGGTGAACCATATAAAATTTATAGGAAAACGGCTGGGGCGTCATTTTTGCTACTATTTTTTGCCCGACCTTATTAATATAATTGTTAATTACCGGGTCTTTGATGATTTCATATTGTAAAAAAACAGCTTTAAGAAACTCATCCGCAAGCTCGTTTTCGGCTTTGATCGTTAACGCTTGTGCGGTTTTGGGGGTTAGCAGGCCGCAGATGATAAAAATTATCGATATCCCCACGGCAATTGTTTTTTTTAATTTACACATAGGATAATTATATGACACAGTGTTATCCGCTTTTCAAATATCGATTTTTATGGTAAGGCAAAAACTATTATGGCACATACAATATGTATCGCAAATCAAAAAGGTGGAGTCGGCAAAACAACAACCGCTGTAAATCTTGCCGCCGCCCTTGCCGTTGCAAAAAAGAAAACCCTTCTGGTGGATTGCGATCCCCAGGCAAATGCAACAACCGGCCTTGGGGTTGATAAACGTCGCATTGAAAAATCACTGTATCACGGCTTGATCGGGCAGGTGGATGCAGCTGATATCATATCGGAAACGGATATTAAAAGGTTGTCGTTGATTCCGTCCAAAACAGAGCTGATCGGTTTTGAAATTGAAATGATGGCTGATGACGACCGGGATAAAGTATTGTCACGGCTTTTGTCCCAGTGTTCCAATGATTATGATTATATTATTCTTGATTGCCCCCCTTCTTTAAGTTTACTGACATTAAATGCCATGGCGGCATCAAACGCCATCCTTATTACCCTGCAATGTGAATTCTATGCACTGGAAGGGCTGGGCCAGTTGATGCAAACCATAAAGCGTATCAAACAGGGCTTGAATCCGGGTTTAAGCATCGAGGGGATTTTGTTGACCATGTTTGACAAGCGGACAAATCTGTCTAACCAGGTGGCGGATAATGCACAAGAATATTTTAAAGACATGGTCTTTAAAACCAGAATTCCCAAAACGGTCCGGCTGGGAGAAGCGCCCAGTTTTGGTAAGCCGATTATGTTTTATGACCCGTCGTCAGTCGGTTCTGCAAGTTATCTGGCCCTGGCAAAAGAAGTGCTCAATGGTCGGCGGCGAAAAGAAAAAATTGTTATTTTGTAGCAGTGTCTGAACGAAAACCTGAAAATTTTTTTAAGTTCAAGGCGGGGCGAGAATTTTAACCGGAGGAATACTTAGAGTATTTTGAGGATTAAAATTTGAGCCCAACGCAGAAATTGGGAAAATTGGCGGTTTTCGGTCGGGCACTAACCATTAACATTATATAAAGGGTCTCACATGGTGGCTGGAAAGTCTAAATCCAAAGACAGGGGTACCAAAGGGAAAAAAAAGAAAAAAACCGGCCTTGGAAAAGGACTGGATGCACTTTTTCCGGATATCGGTTTAAGGAATGAGGGGCCTGTCGGAAATTTTTTAGAGTGTGATATTGACAGGATTCAACCAAACCCCTACCAGCCGCGCAGCGATTTTCCTGAAAACGAGATGGTCGAGCTTGCCGATTCGGTGAAGGTCCAGGGGATTCTTCAGCCGTTACTGGTCAGGGAATCAAGCGATGGGTATGAATTGATCGCAGGTGAACGACGCCTGCGTGCGGCAAAGATGGCTGGTTTATTTAAAGTCCCTGTTATTATAAAAAATATTAAAGATACCGAGCTTCTTGAATTATCAATTGTCGAGAATATTCAGCGGCAGAATTTAAACCCCATGGAAGAGGCGGAAGCTTATTTAAAATTATTGACTGATTTTAAATTGACCCAGGACCGGGTTGCCAAACGTGTGGGGAAAAGCCGGTCAGCGGTTGCTAATTTTTTACGCTTAAATCAACTTCCTAATGACATCAAAAATTCCATCAAGGACGGCCTGATCAGCATGGGGCATGCCAGGGCGCTGCTGGGGGCCGACACATCCGCCCTTCAACGAAAGGCCTGGAAAATCGTTATCTTAAGGGGCATGTCGGTCAGAGAGACGGAGGCATTGATTCAGCGGTTAAATTCCGAAAAAGTAAAAGAAAAAAAACCGGTCAAGAGGTCGGAGGATATTTATTTTTCAAATATTGAAGAAGACCTTGCCCGGCACTTCGGCACCAAGGTGATGATCAAGCGGCGCGGCCAAAAAGGAAAAGTTGAAATAGAATTTTACAGTAACGATGATCTTGATCGTTTGTTGAATCTTTTTAAACCTGATTAAATTTGACGGTAGTGTTTTAATTTGGGTAGCAACCTTGCCTCTGTGTCAAAAACGATAAAAATTTCGATTTTTTACGAGTGCATGATTCAAAATGTCTGTTCATATTATTGTTGATGGGTATAATCTTATTCGTCAGTCGAAAGAGCTTGAAGCGCTTGATCAAACCGATTTACAGCTTGGCCGTGATGCGCTGATTGACAAACTTGCCGCATATAAGCGAATAAAAAGGCATCAAATCACGGTTGTTTTTGATGGGAGCAGTGAATTTTCTTTTTTCGGTAACAAAGGTCAGGAAAAAGGGATTAAAATAAAATTTTCACGCCACGGGGAAACCGCTGATTCGGTTATCAAGCGCATGGCTGCCCGTGAAAAAGAAAAAGCCCTTGTGGTCAGTTCCGACCGGGAAGTGGCTGATTATTCAAATTCCAAGGGGGCTGCAGTCATCGGATCAGGGGAGTTTGAAGATAAAATGGAAATGGCGGCATTTATGGATGTCAAGGGAATTTCCGAAGAATCCGTGGCAGATGAAGGGTGGGTGCCCACAACAAAGAAAAAAGGCCCGTCAAAAAGATTACCCAAAAAAAAACGGATGAATAGAAAGAGATTGAAAAAACTGTAATGATAAAAATTTGTATCATAGACGGACAGGGTGGCGGCATAGGGGCTGCGATCATCAAACGGATAAAGGAATATTTTGGTGAATCCGTTGAAATCATCGCCTTGGGAACCAATGCCATCGCCACGTCACAGATGCTCAAGGCAAAAGCCAATCGTGGGGCTTCGGGTGAAAATGCCATTATACAAACCGTCAAACAGGCGGATTATATCGTGGGGCCCATCGGAATCATCATGGCCAATGCCATGATGGGCGAAGTCACCCCCAGAATCGCAGAAGCGGTATCTTCCACTCCGGCCAGGAAATATTTTCTTCCTTTATCACAGGAAAATGCCGAAATTATAGGAACAGCCGCGATTCCGCTCCCGCATCTGATTGATGAACTTATGGAAAAATATTTATCGCGAATTTCTTAAAAAAAAGGATATTACCAATGTGTGAAGCAAGTGCGTATATTATAGACGGAGAGTCCGAAGAATTGATCATGGAAGCGGTCGATACGGTTGATCCCGAAGATGGCGGCTTTAAACTGACAAATATATTTGGTGAGCAGAAATTCATCAACGGTGTTATTTATTCTCTCTCGCTGGTGGATCATAAGGTATTTTTTAAAAAATCCTCTTAATTCATGAAAATCACCATCGCCAGAACAGCGGGTTTTTGCATGGGAGTACGCCGGGCCGTTGAGTTGGCTTTAGATGCATCCAATCGAAGCCATGATTCAATCTATGCCTATGGCCCGCTGATCCATAATCCCCAGGTAATGAATATACTGGCGGACAAAGGGATTTCCGTTATCAATGAAATACCCGACAGCGGTTCCGGTACCGTCATTATCAGAGCACACGGTATTCCTCCGGATGAGCGGGAAGCATTGACAAGTGCGGGGTTCGACATCCTTGATGCCACATGCCCCAAGGTCATTAAAGTCCAGTCAATCATTGCCAGACATGCGAAAAAAGGATACGCGGTTATTATTGTCGGAGACCGGGCGCACCCTGAAGTCATCGGGCTGCTGGGATATGCAGGGGGAAACGGTTTTGTGGCGGAAACCATGGATGCGCTTACCGCTTTGCCGAAATTTGATAAAGCGATCGTGGTTGCCCAGACCACTCAAAATACGGTTTTTTTTGAAACAGTAAAGCAGTGGGCGGCACTGCAGCACCCCAATTACAAAGTATTTAATACCATCTGTGATTCCACGGAGAATCGACAGGCGGAAGTCAAACAGCTCTCCTCTGAAGTGGATGCTGTTGTTGTTGTGGGCGGATATGAAAGCGGTAATACCAAACGACTTTTTGAGATTGCCCGGGATGCCGGGAAGCCGTCTGTTCATATTGAAACAGAAGCGGATCTTGAAATCAGTCAACTCGGCAATGCCAGGCATATCGGAATAACCGCAGGCGCATCTACGCCCAACTGGATTATCAAGCGGGTTCATGGAGAGATTGAAAGCCTTATGGTGCATAACGGCCGCTGGCTCAGGCGGTGGCTGTTTGCCCTGCAGCGGTATTTGCTGTTATCAAATATTTATCTCGCCATGGGCGCCGGATGCCTTACCTGTGCGGCCGCCATGCTTCAGGGGATAAAGCCTTCCTTTTTATACATATTCATGGCCATTTTTTATCTTTTATGCATGCATACGTTTAATAATCTGCGTGATATTACATCTGACCGCTATAATGACCCGGACCGGGCTATGTTTTATCAGCAGAACAGGATGATACTATCTGTTTTAACCTGCATCTCAGGCATTGCAGCGATGATAACGGCATATCTGATGGGGCCGCTTTTTTTCATGCTGACGCTGTGTATGAGTTTTATGGGGATTGTATACATTATAAGTCTGGCACCCAGGCAGGGGAATTCCGGTATTCAGCCGAGAATAAGGGATATCCCGGGGTCTAAAACCGTATTTGCCGCGCTTGCATGGGGGATCGTCACGTCGATTGTTCCTGCCCTTTATGGCTTCGGTCAAATTCAATCCGTTACAATACTGGTTTTTTTCTGGGCCGTAAGTCTTGTATTTGTCCGCACGGCGTTTTTTGACATACTGGATATGCAGGGCAGCCGGATTGTGGGCAAGGAAACAATTCCCATTTTACTGGGGGAAAAGAAAACCATGCGCCTGTTGAAAATTCTGTCCGTCCTGTCGGCGGTGATTTTAAGTCTTTGCAGTGCGTTTCAGATGGTTTCAACGCTTGGATTTCTGCTCAGCCTCTGTCCGTTATCCATGTTTTTGTTCTTAAACAACTACAAACGCAACGGGTTTTCTTCAGGGCTGAGACAGGGATTTTTCATGGAAGGTCATTTTATTCTGGCAGGGCTGCTTACCATAATTTGGATCATCATATAGGCCTATTTGTTCTTTTTCCTACTCCATATGGTCGGTTCGGTTCCGGATATAAGTCGTTTGATATTGTCTTTATGCCGGATAATGATGAGTAATGATATTATCAGGGCGCATCCGGTCAGAATCAACGATCGATCTGCCAGAAAAACACCTGCTGGTAGCATTACGGCAGCAGCCAGTGAACCGGCTGACACCCGATTTGAAACTCCGGCGACCAGAATAAAAGCAGCAAGTGCCGTGACAAGCCCGACCGGGGAAAGAACGCCAATGCCACCGGCTGCTGTGGCCACCCCTTTTCCACCGGTTTTAAATTTTAGATATAATGGGAAGAGATGCCCTGAAAATGCAATAATCGCAACAAGGGCCCCCCATATTTCTCTTGTGCCCCCCCCTGCGTCCGCCATTATAAAACCGGTCAGATATACCGGACCGGCCCCTTTTAATACATCACATGCCAGTGTGGCAAGGCCCAGCGCCCATCCGCCGGCTCGCCTGGCATTTGTCGCGCCGATATTGCCGCTCCCGATTTGCCGCAGATCAACGGACTTAAATATTTTTACAAGCACCAATCCAGATGGAATGGAACCTGCCAGATAAGCAAAAATACAAAGACATATTATGGTCGTTGTCAATTTAATATTCCATTAAATGGATTTTAACAGGATTATAGTTATATTTCGTTTCGCGGTCATTGATAAAAATCAAAAAACGTGCCTGTCCCGACAAATTATGATAACAATTATAATAATTAACCAATCTTGAAATGAAAATCAAGAACCGTGAGTCTAATTGTTTAAGGAGATTATTTTTGGAACCGATTGAAATCCCCATCAACGGGGTTCTGGATTTACACACATTTCATCCCAAAGAGGTTAAAGGATTGCTGGATGAGTATATTTCTGCCTGTATTGAAAAAAAAATATTTTCATTGCGAATCATCCACGGTAAGGGAATGGGCGTGTTAAAAAAACGGGTTGGCGGAATTTTAAAGAAACATACGCAGGTTGAATCTTTTAAGGATGCGCCCATTGATGCCGGCGGGTGGGGCGCCACGCTGGTTCAATTAAAAATGGAATAATTCCGGATGGAAAAACTTGATAAAAAAATATTTACCGCACTGTTCTTTTCCCTTTTTGCGGCAGTGACCGGCGTCGGTATTGTGGTGCCGCTGCTGCCGGTGTATGCCCATCATCTGGGGGCGAGCGGTCTGTATATTGCGCTGATATTCGGAGGGTTTTCCCTGTCCAGGACATTTTTTCTGCCATGGTTCGGCAGGTTATCTGATAAAAAAGGTCGCAAGGATTTTATTACCATCGGTCTTTTTTCATATTTTTTAATCTCCGTGGCATTTATATTTTTTAAGGATTTAAAAAGTCTTATACTGATCCGGGCGATTCAGGGTGTTGCGTCCGCCATGATCATGCCCGTGGCCCAGGCATATATCGGGGACATTACCCCCCAGGGCAAAGAGGGTATTTCAATGGGCATGTTCAATATGTCCATTTTTTTCGGGTTGAGCATCGGACCGATTTTAGGCGGTGTTATTAAAGATTATTTCAGCCTCCAGGCAGCCTTCGGTTCCATGGGGGCATTGGCATTTGGTGCATTTTGTTTAAGTTTTTTCTTTTTACCCCCGGCAAACCAGGAAAAAATTGTTTCCAAAGGATATCGTCCCGTACCCTGGCGTCAGTTGTTTCTTAACCGGGATATTGCCAGTATCTTTGTATTCAGATTCGTGTATACGACCTGTATCGGTATCATTTGGGGATTTCTGCCTGTTTTTTGTGATACCGATTTTGCCCTGTCAAGTTCATCAATCGGTATCCTTGTCGTGATGGGAATTGCAGTCAGCGGTATAATGCATTTACCTATGGGGGCCGTTGCCGATCGAATGAATAAGCGGATACTGGTTATTATCGGTGGCCTGATTACCGCTGTGGCCATTCTGATGCTGGGATTTGCCGGCGGGTTCTGGGATATGTTTAATGCAAATATCATTTTCGGTATCGGCGGCGGTATTTCAATGCCGTCGCTCATGGCTATTGCCGTGATCAGCGGCAATAAAACCGAATCCATGGGGGCTGTCATGTCGCTGATTACCGTTGCCCACAGCCTGGGCATGGTTTGCGGGTCACTGATTGGCGGAATTATTATGGATATGTTTCAATTAAGGTATGCATTTTTATTCGGCGCATTAATTATGATCGCCGGAATTTTTGTGTTCATTCTGGGAACTTCCAAACAATCCATTTGTAATCGTTTGAAATGATTGATAAGTTATTTTTATCATATAGTGGTAATTCATTACCATAAAAAGCTTCCAAACAACTCACTCATAACCGTTTGAAATGATTAATAAGTTATTTTTCTCATACAGTGGTAATCCATTACCATAAAAAGCTTTTTACAAAGCCGTCATATAAAAAAAGGAAAAAACTAT
>JAOZOL010000668.1 GCA_029933295.1 Desulfobacterales bacterium
CAACTTCATTCAATCTTGACAGTAAGCGCATAAAAAGCTTTTCATGGTAATGAATCACCACTGTATGATAAAAATAACTTATCAATTATTTCAATCGGTTGCAGATGAGTTATTTGGAAGCTTTTTATGGTAATGAATTACCACTGTATGAGAAAAATAACTGAAATCACAAAGGACAAAAATAAAAAACAAAATTTTTCTCTGTGCCCTCTATGCTCTCAGTGGTAAAAAAAGGATTAAAATAATGGAAAAATCTCAGTTATGCATTATTGACTGGTTATTGACTAAAAGCATGCAGAACGTGCCTGAAGCAGCAAAACAATTTCACGCATGGAGACAGATATTTTACCGGGCAACTGGTGACTGGCCTGCTCCCGTGGACAGGGCTGTAATCGGCGGGTTTATCACTGACTGCGCTGCCTATGCATTTGCCGCAGGCTATTGCTCTGCCCTGCAATCCCTTGTACCGGAACTCCCAAAAGACAAAATCACCAGTTTTTGCGTGACCGAAGCGGAAGGCGCGCATCCCAGAGCCATAAAAACCACACTTTCGCCTGTAAAAAACAAAGAGCATGCTTATAGCTTAAATGGTGAAAAAAAATATATCACCTGCGCCGATGAAGCAGACCTGATTCTGGCGGCTGCATCAGAAGGAATCTTTGAAGATGGCAAGAACATGATCCGGATGGTGAAAGTGGACAGCCATGCGCCCGGGGTCACCATCACCCCCATGGAAGACATTCACCTGGTTCCGGAAATCAGTCACGGCATGGTTTCATTTCACGATGTTGCCGTTAAGGCAGACGACCTGCTTTCCGGAGACGGATACCTCAACTACATAAAGCCGTTTCGAACCATTGAAGATCTGCATGTAAGCGCCGGTATCCTGGGGTATCTATTTAGAATTGCATGCCAGTATGACTGGGACCAGGCGGTCAGACAAACCATTCTCAGCCGGATTGTCATGACCAGAACCCTTGCCTTGAGCGATACGAATTCGCCGGCGGTTCATATTCTGACCGGGGATTTATTAAACCGGACAGCAACACTCTTTCACCGCATCGAGCCATACTGGGAGACTGTTGACAAAAACGCCCGGGATGCGTGGAACAGGGATAAAGCCCTGATGAGTATTGCCCAGAATGCCAGGACACAACGTCTTGACACTGCATGGGCGTTTTATGAAAAAGGTAAACATTCACAGGACACG
>JAOZOL010000210.1 GCA_029933295.1 Desulfobacterales bacterium
CCTTGAGTTCATCCGGATTTGCAATCCGGAGGTTAATCGCCGGAGATTTGTAATCCCCGCAAAAACAATTCTCGCTCTCCTCATTTTCCTGTTCGCCTCCTTCCCCACTTTTGCCCAGAAACCGCACAAGTTCCGTGTCACCGGCTTTGTGGAGTACCTCAACAACACCTGGGTCCCTTACGGCGATATCAACAGTATGCTGGGTTTTAATAACATCGAAAACCAGTCGGGTATTTACAACCGCTTTAACTTCTGGTACGATCCCATTAGCAACCTGGAGTTTTACGTAGGCATGCGAAACAACTTGTTGTTCGGACCGATGAATTCATCTTACAACGATATGTTCACCAAGCTTCATTTCAATTACGACTACAACGATCTGACGACTTTCGACAACGGCTGGGCAGATTTAACTTTCAAAATTGCCGACAACGATAATTATCTTCTTTACACCAACTTTGACCGGGCCAGTATAAAATGGACACTTAAAAAGTTTGAGCTGACCGTAGGGCGCCAGCGCATCAACTGGGGAGTGAACCTGATCTGGAACCCCAACGATATTTTCAATGCCTACAACTATTTCGATTTCAACTACATCGAACGCCCGGGCAGCGACGCTGTACTCATGGAATTTTATACCGGCGACTTTTCTTCCATTCAACTGGCAGGAAAGATCGGCAACATACTGACGACCCAAACGGTCGCACTCGACACCATCATTTTGGATAAAGAGCTAAAATATACCGCCGCTGCCATGTACCGGTTCAACAAGTGGAATTACGACTTCCAGTTTTTTGCAGGTGTGATGGAAGATGATGTGACGGCGGGCATGGGGTGGGCAGGTTCCATTGCCGGCGCGGGTTTTACCGGCGAAGTGTCGTGGTTTCGCGATCAGGAACAGTTTGCCGATACTAATGGGGTCTGGGTGGCTTCGGTAGCTGTAAACTACACCTTTAAAAACAGCCTGTTCATCCAGCTCTCCGGTATTTATAACAGTGCCGGTGAAACAGGTCCGGCCTACGGTAGCAGCAACAATTTCCTGGGCTCTTTCGGCACCATGCTCTCTGCCAACCTCAACGCCAAAAACCTCACTTATTCACGCTTCGATATCTTCGGCCAGATGTCCTACCCTGCCACACCACTTATCAACCTCGACCTTGCTTCCATCTTCAACCCCTGCGATAAATCGGTCTTTGTTGGCCCTTCGGTAACCTTCAGCCTGACCGACAACCTATACCTGATGCTTGTTGGCCAGTTGTTCTGGGGCAACCAGCTGACCGAATTCGGTGACATCGGGCAGATGTATTACCTTGACTTAAAATGGTCATTTTGATTCCTGAGCCTCATTTCTTCTTACTTTTGTCATAACGAGTTCCAAAATCAAAAAATTATGATGAGCCATCCTTTACGCACCCTTCGTTTATTCATCTTACTATTAGCAGGTATCGCCGCCATTTTCCTGAACAATGTGGTGATCGGGTTTCCTGTCCTTTTTGCCATTGCACTTATTATCTCAGCAGGACTCACGATGGTCGATATCTTTATGCAGTTCGACAAACCTTTCAACGGCAAGTTACTTATGGAATTTGTTGCTGACGGTTTTACAGGCCTTGTACTTTTTACCTACCCTTTAAGTGACGAACGGTTTTTCCTCATCGTCTTTTCGTTCTGGATCGTCTGGATGGGCATGTTATGGCTGGCCGCGGGAATGGCTGACCCTGCAAGGAAAGACCTGATGTGGTTTTATACGCTGGCAGGTATTGTTTTTATCGTACTGGGATTTGTCGTGATCAATTACGCAGTTGAGATGATAGGTTCGGTGATGTACACCGTTGGATTTACACTCATATTGTACAGCCTTTTCGGGCTCTATATTAACCTGGGAAAACAGAAAGATACTTATTAATATGGCATCCATCCGCTTACGCCGGACAATAGCCGCGGATTCGGCGGCTGTTTATGATGCGCTGATCAGACAGGAAAAGCTTTCTGTGTGGTTTGCACCCCATGTTATCATATTGCCTGTTGCCGGAACACATGCAGCTTTCGCCTTTGACGAAGACCTGTATTTTAAAGTATTGCTGAAAGAAATTGTACCTGATCGGAAAGTCGTCTGGGAATACGACACAGGGAATCTTCCATGGGATCATTCAAAGATCACTTTCCGGATGGAAAAAGCCGGCAAAGAAAAAACCGTGCTGAGTTTCAGCCATTCGGGATTGAAAGAAACGAAAAAACTTGAGAAATGGAAAATCAGCTGGAGCAGTTTTCTGGATAAGCTGAAAGATTTAACCGAAAAAAGAAAGATTTATGCCTGATACAATTTACGATTACATTATCATCGGAAGCGGTTTCGGTGGCGCTGTCTCGGCCCTCCGGCTCTCTGAGAAAGGCTATAAAGTGCTGGTCATAGAAAAAGGAAAATGGTACCGTAATGAGGATTTCCCAAAATCAAACTGGAACCTGCGCAAATGGCTATGGCTCCCTTCCCTGCATTTTTTCGGCATTATGAAAATGACCTTTTTCAGGCATATAGGTATTCTGAGTGGCACAGGTGTAGGCGGCGGGTCGCTGGTATACGCCAACACACTGGCTCAACCGAAAACCACTTTTTATAAAACGGGCAGCTGGGGCCATCTGGCCGAATGGGAAAAAGAGTTGCAACCGTTTTACAAAACAGCCGAGGAGATGCTGGGAGCTGCCGTTAACCCACGTCTGGAGCTGGGAGACAGCTACCTGAAGGAACTGGCCAAAAAGCAAAACAGGGAAAAGCATTTTGAACCCACCAAAGTATCTGTTTTTTTCGGAGAAGCAGATGTAACAGTGGCCGACCCGTATTTCAACGGCAAAGGCCCTGACAGAACAGGCTGTAACAGTTGCGGGGGATGTATGACCGGCTGCCGGTATAATGCCAAAAATTCGCTGGATAAAAATTATCTGTATCTGGCCCGGAACAACGGTGCGGAAATACTTGCCGAGCAAGAGGTAACAGACATCCGCGAAATAAAAACCGCCGGGGAAACCCAATATGAGCTGACTTACAGAGATTCGACCAGATTTTTGAAAAGAAAGAGAAAAGTGATGAGCCGGGGTGTGGTATTTGCCGGCGGTGTGCTCGGAACTGTAAAACTTTTACTGAAACTGAAAAAAGAATCGCTTCCTCGGCTTAGCGACAAGGTGGGCGACGACATCCGCACCAACAACGAAAGCCTTATCTTCAGCGTTTCAGCCGATAAAGAGAAAGATTTCTCCAAAGGTGTGGCCATCGGCTCTATCTACCATGCTGATGAAAACACCCACCTCGAACCGGTCAGGTATGCCCGCGGATCAGGGTTCTGGCGGACCGGTATGTTACCCTTCGTCATGGGAAAGAACTTTCTTATCCGGTTTATCCGGATCCTGGGCGAATTCGTCCGGCATCCCGTCGTTTATTTTAAGTTATACACGGTCGGCGATTACGCCAAACATTCGGTTGTACTTTTGTTTATGCAGCATATTGATAGCAAACTGAGCCTGCGAAGAGGACTGTTTCGCATGAAGTCGAAAGTTACGGAAGGTATCCGACCCACAGCCCATATCCCCGACGCACGGAAACTGGCGGACGCGTTCAACAGCATTTCGGGAGGAAAGTCGTTCGTTTATCTTACCGAGTCGGTTTTCAACATTCCATCCACGGCTCATATTCTTGGTGGTGCGGTTATGGGTGCCGACCAGGCGGAAGGGGTTATTGACAAGGACAACAAAGTTTTCGGTTACGACAACATGTATGTTTGTGACGGGTCGATGATCTCAGCAAATCCCGGCGTAAACCCTTCACTCACAATAACAGCCATCTGTGAAAGGGCGATGAGTAAAATACAAAATTGTAATGATTTAGAAAAAACTATGCTTTAAATTATTTTTCTTATCTTTATCATTCCGATCATAAAAAACCATATGAAATGCCTCTCATATCCAAATTTAATTCTCCCGCAACTGTGTGTGTGTGTGTTGTATATCAGCACCTTATGATTTAAATGTACTTTGCTTCACATTTCAATACAACATCCATCACAAAAGAAATTATTCTTTTACAGAATACGATTATACCCGATTTATAAAGTTAACAAAGTTCATAGAAAAAGGCTGTAGCTGCAATGCCCGAAAGCTACGGCCTGAAATGCTGTGACAAAACAGCACGGCTTATCGGGAAGCCTATCAATTATTGACAAACAAAAATACCATTAATCATGAAAAACAATAACTTTTATAAATTGGGCGTTGTTATTTTATTAGCTCTTATTGCTTTCTATTCATGCAAAAAAGATAACATGCCGACAACAGAACCAACTACCGACAACACGGCTTACTCCAATATGATCACTAACCGGATCAATAATTTCAGACAGCAAATGCAAAACCCCGAAAGATCGGGTGAAATGCTGCTTGATACTGCCGTGTGGAACCTTGAAGCATTGATCAATTACGACTATGCTTATCCCGATTCGGCTTCCAAAGATTTTACCATCATGTCTTCACACTACACCGTTACGGTAGACGAAAACGGCATGGTGTCGGAAGCCGAAGTACAACAGGTATATAACCTGATGCTCGACACACTTAACTATCAATTGGCCTTGCTGAATGATGATGTGAAATTCACTGTTTTTTCGGACGTGCAATTAGACGAAGTGGACGGAAACACCGCCCGGTTAACGGTGAACAACGGTTACGGTTCAGGGCTTATTCTTG
>JAOZOL010000211.1 GCA_029933295.1 Desulfobacterales bacterium
ATCCTTAATACCCCTCCGGCTCCCGATAAGCCCCGGCCACCGCGTCTATCATCTCAGCGATATCGAGCAGCTCCATGTCGTGCCAGCGGCGACCGACCACTTGAACACCGATGGGCATGCCGTCTTTAGAATATCCGGCCGGAATAGTGACGGATGGATTGCCGGTCATATTAAACGGTGTGGTGTAAGCGCAATTTGCCATCCAGTAATTCAGCGGATGATCATCAATTTTGATGGGATCATCGTAAATATTGTATCCGAAAATGGTATCATTTGGTTCACGGTGTTTAAAGGCGGGGCCGGTTGTAACCGGACAGATAAAAACATCCCACTTCATGAGAAATTGTTCAAAATGCGCAATCAGAATTTCCCTGCGTGAGTTAATTTCTATATATCTGTCATATGTCGCGGGGTATACCATCTGAAGCAGAGGTGTTTTGCTCCTGTGCCAGGCCCCAAGGGTATACATGATAAATCGCGCTGTCGAAGGAATATTTGTGTTAAACTGGAGATCCACCATCTCACCCCATGTCTTCCAGACCTCGGAAAAATCGAAGTGTTCAGGATTGATTTGCTTAACAATGCAGCCTTCGGCGGCGAGTTTGTCGATAAACGCTTTGAGCACCGATCGGGTTTCTTCTGAGACAGGAACATCTCCAAAATTATCTGACCAGGCAATACGGAGTTTTTTGTAGCCGGGCAAGGGTTTGGGCGACATGTCGATGGCCGGGACCAGTGCATCATATCCGTCCGGCCCGGCAATAATCGGCAGGCATAGTTTTAAATCCTTGATGGAGCGTGCCAGTGGTCCCAGTGAGGCCATGGCGCGAATGGTTCTTTTGTTTGCGTCAGCGATTCCCGGGAAAATGCCATACGAGGATATTAAATTTTCAGTCGGTTTAATACCGTAAACACCGCAAAAATTGGCCGGGATTCGGATGGAACCCGCAAGGTCACTGCCGATGGTCAGCGGGGTCATGCCGGACGCAATCGCTGCAGCACCGCCTCCGGTGCTTCCTCCCGGGGTTCGGGCCAAATCCCATGGATTATTGGTTCGGCCATAAATCGGGTTAAACGTCTGCACATCCATGGCCATAACCGGCATGTTGGTAATCCCCAGGATAATCGCACCGGCATCTTTTAGCCGTTTAACCACTGTTGCGTCAAAATCGGTAACTTGGTCGGCCAAAGGAGGATACGCATTGGTAATTCTCATATTTTTTACGGCATAGTGATCTTTTATACTGACCGGCACACCGTGCAACGGCCCCCAGAGTTCTCCGTCGGCAAGGGCTTCATCCGCTTTGCGGGCCCTTTCTAATGCGGCCTGCTCATTAACGACGATGATGGCATTAAGAGCCGGGTTGTATTTATGAATATGGTTAATGTGAGCTGACACAACTTCAAGGGAAGTATATGTTCCCGAACGAATGGCCACAGCCAGATCGCTTGCGGAAAGAAATACAATGGGACGGCCGGATTCTGATATCGCGCCTTCAGGTGTCTGATAGGGTTTTGGTTCAGGGGATGTCCGGCAACCAGAATTTAAGAGAAGAAAAAAAAGAAGTATACAGGATAATGATTTGATCGTTTGGGATCGTTTCCAAACTGAATGGTGGTCTATTGTTCTCATAAGTTATCAATCCCCATCATAGGATTTCAATAGTCTCTCTTTTTGGCCCGATCAATTTCCCGTTTCATTTCCCGGTTTTTGATGGATTCTCTTTTGTCATATTTACGCTTGCCCCGGGCAAGGGAAATGGTGATTTTGGCTTTGCCGTTTTTAAAATAAACACGTAAAGGGATGACTGAAAATCCTTTTGCCTTGATTTTGGCGATCATCCGCTTGAGTTCTGATTTGTTAAGTAAAAGTTTTCGAGGTCGCAGCGGATCATGGTTATCATAGTAGGCAAACGGATAGGGGCTGATGTGCATCTGATAAATATACATTTCCCCGTTTTTAATCCTTCCGTAAGCATCTTTCAGATTCGCATGACCGGAACGCAGGGATTTTACTTCAGTGCCTAAAAGAACCATGCCAGCCTCGATTTGTTCTTCAATATGGTAATTATGCCGGGCCTTTCTGTTTTCAGTGACGATTTTAATATGATTGTTTTCCATTAAAGTCTTTCCAGATCATTTGGCATAAATGTCGTTGGTCAAAGTATCGCCAAATGTGTCTGTAATCAGTTGCATGGTATCTATTGCGAATTTCTGTTTTAAGGCTTCTTTTAAAAAAAGTCTGGATTCTTTAACGCTGATTTTTCGGATCATGTTTTTGATCGTGGGAATGGATTGCGGAGACATACTTAACGCATCCAGACCAATGCCTAAAAGTATCGGAAGATTAATGATTTCCGATGCCATTTCGCCGCACATGAATGTTTTTATATTTTTCTTTTTTCCGGCGTCTACAACATGCTTGATCATTCGGATGACCGCAGGATGAAGCGGGTTGTATAGATACGCCACATGACGGTTGACGCGATCAATCGCCAGGGTATATTGAACCAGATCGTTTGTGCCGATGCTGAAAAAATCAACCAGATCGGCCATGGCATCCGCCATAATCGCTGCTGATGGAATTTCGATCATAATGCCGATTTTAATATCCCTGTTGTATGCCAGGCCGTCTTTTTCAAGGGATTCGGCAACAGTATCAAGTAGTTTAAAGGTTGCAAATATTTCATCGCATCCGGAAATCATGGGGAGCATGAGCCTGACATTGCCATAAGCTGCGGACCGTAAAATAGCGCGAAGTTGTGTTTTGAATATTTCCGGGTTTTTAAGGCAGAACCGGATTGCCCGAAGACCCAGTGCAGGATTCGCCTCTTCAAGTGTGGGGACGGAAGAAATCTCCTTATCTCCGTTGATATCAAGGGTCCGGATCGTAACCGGTTTTGGTGCCATTAATTCCACTACTTCTTTATATTGATCAAAAAGTTCCTGCTCATCGGGAAAATTTATCCGGTTCAGATATAAAAATTCAGTTCTAAACAGCCCGATGCCGTCACCCCCGTGATCTTTAACCGCGACTATTTCTTCCGGCAGTTCAATATTGCCCATAATAGAAAATAGTTGTCCGTCCGAGCTTTCTGCCGGGCGATCGCTGATGCGGAGTATGTCCGCCTTATGCGTTTCAAATTTTTCGCGTAAAACACTATATCTAAGGAGTGTTTCCTCTGCAGGATTGACGATGACGATACCTTCGGACCCGTCGACAATGATGATGTCGTCGGTTTTGATGACACGGGTGGCATTGTCAAGGCCGAGTACCGCCGGTATTTCAAGGGTACGGGCAATGATACTTGTATGAGATGCTTTGCCGCCCCGATCGGTAATAAACCCCATGATTTTTTCAAGCTGGATCTGGCTGGTTTCAGCAGGGGAAAGGTTATGCGCGACCAAGATGACGCGTTTGTCAATATTGGAGATATTCACATCTTTAAGACCGACAAGATTTCTCATAATGCTTTCTGAAACATGTTCTATGTCCACGGATCGCGATTTTAAGAATGGGTCGGGTATATTGTTGAACATGGATTTTGCCTGTGCAGTGGTTTTTTTTAAGGCCCATTCTGCGTTTACCAGTTCATTTTTTATAATATCAATGGTTTTTCCATACAGCATCTTGTCCTTATGGAGGATCAGGTGCGTTTCAAGAATATTGACGGAGCGACGAAGTTCTTCAGGCGCTCCTTTAATGATGTCGGCCAGTTCATTTTTAGCTTTAGTTACTGCGGTTCTAAATCGGTTTGTCTCTTTTTTTACCTTATCTTTGCTGATGGTGTATTTTTCGATGACATCAACGCCTTCTTTATCCACCAGGTATGCTTTGCCGATGCAGATCCCCGGAGATCCGCTGATTCCTTTTAGAATTATTTCACTGGTGTCGGTTTGCGACATTTTATATCTACTCCTTAAAGTTTTTATTAAAAAGCGCTGCCATTTTATTTAATATTTTAATATCTGCCTGGTTTTCGACCTGCAGGGTAACTTCCGACCCGTTAAAACAGGAAAGCGAGAGTATATCAATGATGCTGGAGGCATCGACCTGTTCTCCGTTTCTGATCATCCAGACACTGGATTTGGCTTGAGCCGCAAGCTCAGCAATTTTTGCCGCCGGTCGGGCATGAAGGCCAAGTTCATTTTTCACGGTTACATTTTTTGTCAGATTCTTTTTTAACTTGTTCATATTTATGCTAATTATTTATTGCTAAATTTATTAAAATAACACGGCCGGTTAATTTTTGTCAAACTAAACATTGACAACAATTGCTGCTCTTGATATTTTTCGAAAAGTTTTTTGTTTTTAACTATTTGAATTTATAAATATTTTATTTCAACTGATTTTATCTGATATCTTGTTATTAATGGAGGGTTCTTATGTCATCTAAAATTATGATCTATGGAAAGTCAACATGACCGTTTACCAATGCAGCTCGTGAAGCTTACGCGCAAAAAAATATTGAGGCAGAATATTTTGATGTCAAGGCCAGTGAAAAGAATTTGGATGCCATGCTGAAATATTCGGACGGTAGCCGTAAAGTTCCGGTGATTGTTGAAGGGGATAAAATTACCATTGGTTTTAACGGTAAAAGTTGACGGGTTTAACTGTGCCGGCTGGATGCCGGTATTAGACGATAAAAAACGATTAACAAACATATTTTTGAGAGGAAAATAATGGAGAAACAATATCTTATTGATGAGATGGGGCTAAGCGAGTCCT
>JAOZOL010000669.1 GCA_029933295.1 Desulfobacterales bacterium
CCTTTTCCTGGAGAAAAGGCCCGCTTCTTCTATCATTCCATCCAAAAAAACAATCCATCTAAAAAGACTGGAGGTTAAAACCCAGATAATCAATTGATCCAACAGCAACGAGATTACCATCCTTATCATACATGCCAATCGTGCCGCCCAGGGTTTGAGCATCCAGTTTAAGGTTATAAAGGTACGTTCCAGCCCGCACTTCCATCCTGATAGTGGTATTATTATATTCGTTTATATACAGGTAGCCGCTTCCAACAACAGCTTGTGCATCTATGCCAGATCGATCTGAAAGCGTACCGTATACATTCAAATAAGTACTACCAAAATCAACATCCAGGGATAAAATATTGCGGTCAAAGGTGATTTCTTGATTTTGCAGATTTGTCACATGAGACAACTGCCAGGAAAAGTTACCCAAAGTATCCGAAGCATAAAGATTAGCTGACAATCCCACGATGATAAAGAAAAAAACCAACCCTATAAAACTTTTCCTCATAACTATCCCCCCTTTTTCAAAATTGTCAGAATATCGCTGAGCATTATTGGTACAGCGTTTTATTGTTATTTTTATATATACCTGCCGCAAAAATGTCAAATATAAAAGAGGTTAGGGGAGGCGGAGTTTAAACCTGTCCCCATCTCTATCGATCTATAGAATAACTTGACACCTCAAATTGAGCCAGTATATGGTAATGTGGTTCGGTTAACCAAAATGCAACAACCTTACCGGACATATATGATGATAAAATCATATTCATTGGTGCGAGAAAGGAGTATCGGTGTTGAATAAAAAAATTATGAGCATCCATGATGTCATTGTCATCGGCGCAGGTCCAGCCGGGTCTGAAATCGCCTACCGTCTGGCACAGGCCGGTTTCAAAGTGCTCGTGTTGGAAAAAGATGCGCTTAACCGGGAAAAACCATGTGGCGGCGGGCTTCAGGTTCAGGAAATGATTGAATTCGGACCACCCCCCGCAGCGGTTATTGAACGAAAGATCCAGAACATCAGAATTATATCCCCTGAAAACCATTTTTTGGAAATCGGGGTCTCCGATACAGCAATGTATTCTGTTACCATTCGCCGGAGCGCATATGACCAGTACCTCCAGGAAAGAGCGCATGAAGCAGGGGCGTTTTTCCGCGCCCAAACCAAAGTCACGCGCATCCGCCGGTCAGGGGAAAAAATCCACATCTATACCAACCTTG
>JAOZOL010000670.1 GCA_029933295.1 Desulfobacterales bacterium
AAGCGCCTTGCGGGTCCACTTAACTCGCATCCACACCCCATTTACCAAATCCGGCGACCACATCATCATCTGTTGCGATCTTGCCTTGATCTATCTCTTTCAAGCCTTCTGTAACTTCCTGAACAAACCATTCCTCATAGTCAATAAACCGTTCAATAGCCTGATTGATAACCCAGGATCGGGAACGGCTCAAGGTGGTTGCCAAACCGTCAATGCGCCCCAGCATATTATCATTAATGCGAACCGTCGTTGCTTTCATCTGTCACCTCCTAAAATTGTATGCATTAAGAATACAATAGAATACGGAAAAATCAAGAGATACTGGAGAAAATGGGCACCCATTGCCTTTAAAATCATAGTTTATGAAAAAACGGTGTCTTGATTTGTGATTTAGCTTTACGAACCCTGGGGACATCCATTTTCCATTTACCAGAGCAGCATTTACTTGCGGCAGATAACAAGCCTGCTTTTGCCCGATGGCGAATGGGTCACATCAATTTTCCGAAAATATTTTTTAAGGCCGGTAAAGTCACCGCCTATGAACTCGGACGCATCATCGGCCCCTATGACGGCCATACGCAGATAAAACAATGCCTTTATCAACGGCTTTTCAGGCACCTCGTGTTCCATGAGCAGAAATGCGCCTGAGGGAGAAAGGACTCGGCTTACTTCTGCAATGTTTTTCCCCCTTGCCCCGCCCTTGAGTTCATAAAATGCATGGGAACAAGTCACCACGTTAAAGAAATTGTCTTTAAACGGCAACAGGGCTGCGTCGCCTTCCACGATAGCAACGTGTTTTGCCGCATCTTTTTTTGCAAGGCGCAAAAGCATCCCGTGGGAAAAATCATACCCGCAGCAAAAACCTTCAGGGAACCGCTTTTCAAATGCCAGGATCACGGAGCCTGTTCCACAGCAGAGGTCAAGAAAGCATGCGTTTGGCGCATGAATGATTTCTGCTGCATGATCAGCCAGAAACCCCCGGGTCTCGTCTTCATCCCGTCTCGAATGTGTCTTTATGAACCAGTCGTAAAAATGGGAGAATACGTCGTAATAATGCCGCCTTCTTTTTCTGATATCCGTCATTATGGAAATACTCTATCTTTTCTGGTTCCCACGAGGGACCGTGGGAACGAGACAAAAAAATCCGATGTCCTTGTTGATCCCTTAAAAAGCTTTTCATGGTGACGAATCACCATGAAAAGCTTC
>JAOZOL010000671.1 GCA_029933295.1 Desulfobacterales bacterium
GAAGTATTTATTTACCGGCCTTTTCCCGCATTTCTTGTGCCAGTTCTTTAATCTCCACCAGATCTTTTTGCAGTTTGGCATATCCATACCAGGTGGAATAATCATAATTGAGATGGAATGCACCCTGGAAAGTTTTCATCCGGTGGTCCATGAACATTTCATACAGAATCTCTTCAATATGGGTATTAACATTATAAAAAGTCAGGAGATCAACATATTTCAACTGGCCTTTTTTGGGCTTGATAATCCCGTCAACATACAACCCGGAAACAATTTCAATGGCCTGGGCAAAAAGTTTATCCCCCTCTTTGAGAAGTGCATCCGCATTTTTCATGTTTTCTGCAACAAAATTCGGGGAATGACATTGAGAACAAATTGCGGTAAATCGCGCGCGTTCCGCATCAAATTCTTTTTTGGTCAACCGGGCAACCTGTCCGGCTTTTACAACGTCAAGGCGTGCTGTGGCTTTTCCTTCAGGATCCAGCACACCTAAACCTTTCAGAATTGTTGCGCGGTATCCCATCCATTCTGCATCCGCTTCAGGCAAACGGACCGCAAGAAATCCCCATGCCGAGTAAACGCGATGGTCACCCCCCGGCATATGACATGTCTGGCATTTCGGTGCCCGGTCCTGATTTTTTGGATCAATGTCCCGGTTCATCAGGTATGTGGCACCATGTTTTGAACCGGACCACATTTCCCATTGGGCATGATCAAACCCCATGTGGCAGGTCATACAGGCTTCGGGCTCGGACGCTTCGGCTTTGGAAAATGAATGCCGGGTATGACAATTCTGACAGTCCATACCATATTTATAATATTTCCGGCCTTCAGTCTGCCGTTTTGTTTCATCGGTTAAACCCAGCGTATGGCAGCCACCGCAACCTTTCTGGCCGGCAATAAAAGATTTTGGCTGCATATGGGTGTAGGGCATGGCTTCCAGTGCGATCAAGCCCAGGGCATGTTTTCCGCTTAAATACTGTTTTGCCTGGTCTTCATGGCATTCCCCGCAGGTTGCGATGGTCGGCAGTACTGCCTTTTCCACATCATTTTTACTCATGTGGGCTTCGCCATGGCAACTCGCACAGGTCAGTGATTCAGACATCTTGCCGCGATGAAAATCCTTCACCATGGCCGGGGAAATCTTTGAATGACATCCTTCGCAGTCTATTGTTTCGGCAAAAACACCATGGCCGCATACAAA
>JAOZOL010000672.1 GCA_029933295.1 Desulfobacterales bacterium
TATTGATGGACGGAAAGGCGTTGTAACGTTCGAGCTTGGGAGAACCGATGGCCCAACGGCCTTTGGCAAAGGAAGAAAAGGGGACCATCTTACCCACGCTGTTGCGCACGTAGAGTTTTTCCAGATCCTGGGGCAGCATGCGATAGGGAGCATCCACCTGGGCATAGACCTCCTTGACCCGGCCTGCCCGGATAAAATCATTGACATAGGCACTGCCGAATGCCGCCCCAATGGTGTTATGGATGGAAGTAATGGAGACGCCCAAAGCGCCGGCCTTGTCCCAGTCCACGTCAATGTGGTATTCGGCCACATCTTCCATGCCGTTGGGCCGAACCCGAATCAGACGCGGATCCTGCATGATCATACCCAGGAGCTGGTTGCGTGCGCCCATCAGGGCGGCGTGGCCCAGGCCGCCACGGTCCTGCAACTGGAAATCAAACCCGGTGGCCATGCCCAGTTCGATGACCGGGGGCGGCGGGAAGGCAAAGACCATGCCCTCTTTTATCTGTGAAAAAACCCTCATGGCACGGCCGGCAATGGCCTTGACCTTCAGGTCCGGCCGCTGGCGCAGCTTCCAGTCTTTTAGTTTAACAAATCCCAGGGCCACATTCTGTCCCTGGCCGGAAAAACTGATCCCGGCAACAGCCGCGAAAGATTCCACTGCGTCTTTCTCATTTTCTAAAAAATAATCCCGGACCTTGTTGATAACCGTCTCGGTCTGCTCCAGGGTGGAACCCGACGGAAACGTGCCCATGACCATCAGGATGCCCTGGTCTTCATCCGGGATATAGGAGGTGGGCATGCGAAGAAATAAAAATCCCACCGTTGCAACGATCATTATGTATATGATGACGTATCGCGTTGTTTTTGAAAAAGAGCGGCCCACAACACCCACATACACGCCCCTGATCCAGACAAACATCCGGTCAAACCACCGGAAAAAAGGACGCAGGAAAAAGACCGCATTATCCGACGGTTGATGCCCTGCGGGTATCGGCTTTAAAAACGTCGCACAGAGTACCGGGGTCAGGATCAGGGCCACAAGGACTGAAAGAAGCATGGAAGCAATGACGGTCACGGAAAACTGGCGGTAGAGAACCCCGGTGGAGCCCTGAAAAAAAGCCATGGGACCGAAGACCGCAGACAGCACCAGGCCGATGCCGATCAGGGCACTGGTGATCTCGCCCATGGACTTGGCTGTTG
>JAOZOL010000673.1 GCA_029933295.1 Desulfobacterales bacterium
TTTAATTGCCGCTGGTCTTGATATACGGCTCCAGCATGTCCTTTTTCAGGACGAGAATCTGCTTTCCACCCTTTTGCCGGACCTGACCGGAACCCAATGGATCAAATTGAAAATCCGAAACGACCCTGTTAAACGATTCCCTTAATGATCTGGCGCCGATTCTAGTATTTTTTTCGGCATGGCCGGCGATCAATTCCAGGGCCTCTTCGGAAATTTGTAAATTAATGCCAAATGTTTTGAAATAGTTTTTGGCGTTGACAAAAGGAGAGTCAACCGCATTAAGGAGAATCTTTTTCAGCGAATCCTTACCCAGATTCTCCAGTATGGCGATGGCGCCGAACCGGGAAATAAACTGAGGAACCATGCCGTAAGCAAAAAAGTCATCAATTCTCATATGTTTTTTTAGATTGAAATCAGTATTTTTTTCGAGATTTTTACTGTCCGCATCCCATGTATATGTCTGTTTTAGGCCCCTTCCATCTTTTCCTGAAAGCACCAGATATTTGACCTGATCATATAGACCTTCAAATGCCCCCCCGCAGATAAACAGCATTTTGGCGGTGTTGATGGGTATCCTGATGGGCAGTTTTTTCTCGTCCCGGCTGATGGTTGTTTCCAGATAAAAGATTTCTCCTTCCAAAATGGTCAGCAGGGCCTGTTGAATCAATATACCGGTCACATTTACCCGGTCGGAGATTTTGGCGGATATTTTATCAATTTCATCTAAGCAAACCGTGGCATTTTCAATATGCGTTTTCAATTCCCGTGGACTCACACCACTGCCCATGCGGTTGCGGACATCTGCCTCCAAATTTTTAAATATTCGATTGATATGGACTTCACCGGATTCATCCGTCAGGCTGTTGGCATTCATGACCAGCATGGTTTGATAGTCCGCCAATTCCTGGTGGGCAAGGTAAAATTCGAAAACAGAGTTCATAATAGTGGTTTTGCCGGTTCCGCTGTTTCCGATCAGCAGGATATTGCTCCATTTGATACCCTTGATATGTTTATAAACAGACACGGAGATTTGTTTCAGGACTTCCTCCTGTCCCAGTACTTTTTGCGACAGGTAAGCATAAATGTCAGTCGGCTGTAACTTGGTGGTCATTTTTCACCTAATAGCGATGGTTGTTGTTTTAATCCCCGCGACGGTCAAACTGGAGAAGCCTGAACCGGCCATATGATTATGGCAGATTAAT
>JAOZOL010000212.1 GCA_029933295.1 Desulfobacterales bacterium
TGTAAAGACGGTATTCCGTAATATTTTCTACCTCGTTCCCACTGTCCTTGGGAACCAGAAAAGCTTCATGGATCAGCCTATACCTTCAGGCATCACGTTCAACGTGGGTTATATCCGGAAAACCGGGGAGTGGGTTATATTGATATTCGTGTCGGTAAGCCTGGTTGAGCCATACGGCGGATTACGCTTCGCTAATCCGCCCTACGCGTACTGTATTACCATCACAGGGGACCATTATTTATACCTGCTGATTTTAATTCGCTCAGCCGGCAGATACGGAGTTTTTTTACGAGTGTCTCGTCAAGGATGAAATGGCGACGATTGCGCCGTAATTTTTGTGCCTGCAAAGCGCGACTTGAGGAGCATAGTGGGCTATGTGACTCAAGTCGTAACGACGCAGGCGCGAAAAAGGACAAACAATATGCGTCATTTCAGAGTTGACGAGGCACTATATATCATAATAGAGAAAAAATTCATGGGGATGCGGTCTTAATTGAACCGGCTGCACTTCGTTTTCAATTTTATACTCTATCCAGCGATCAATAACATCCTGGGTGAACACATCGCCTTTGAGCAGAAATTCATGATCGTTTTTCAACGCATCAAGTGCTTCAGCCAGAGACCCCGGCGCCGAATCAATCTGTGCCAGCTCTTCCGGCGGCAGATCATAAATGTTTTTATCCAGCGGATCGCCTGCTTCAATTTTATTTTCAATGCCGTCAATCACTGCCATGAGTATTGCGGAAAAAGCAAGATACCCGTTACATGAGGGATCCGGAGTCCTGAACTCAATCCGTTTTGCTTTAGGAGATGTAGAATACATGGGAATCCGAATCGCGGCACTTCGGTTGCTGCTGGAATATGCCAGGTTTACCGGTGCTTCAAAACCCGGCACCAGTCGTTTATAAGAGTTGGTGGTCGGATTTGTTATTGCGCACAGCGCTTTAAAATGTTTCAGAATCCCGCCGATTCCATAGAGAGCTTCCTGGGACACGCCGGCATATTTATCACCGGCAAACAGCGGTTCACCGCCCTTCCAGATGCTGATATGGGTATGCATCCCTGATCCGTTATCGTCAAACAGCGGTTTGGGCATAAATGTCACCGTGTGTCCATGACGGGCTGCCACATTCTTTAACACATACTTAAACCATATCAACTGATCGCCCATTTGCAGCAGCGGTTTGAAACGCATGTCAATTTCAGCCTGCCCTGCGGTTGCCACTTCGTGATGCTGACATTCCACATCAATACCCAGATCTTCAAGGGTAAGCATCATTTCGGAACGTATATCCTGAAATTTATCAGTGGGCGGCACCGGGAAATAACCTTCCTTATGACGCGGCTTATGCCCGAGATTCGGGAATTCGTCCCTGCCGGTGTTCCAGGTTCCTTCCTGGGAATCAAGCGAATAAAATGCGTGATTGGCTCCGGAATCATAGCGAACATCATCAAAAATAAAAAATTCCGCTTCCGGCCCGATGAAAGCCGTATCGCCTATTCCGGACAATTTAAGGTATGCCTCAGCTTTTTGCGCAATGTTACGCGGATCACGGGAATAGGCTTCCCGGGTAATCGGGTCCACAATATTTCCGATTAATGCCAGGGTCGGGGCTTCATAAAACGGATCAACTTTGGCGGTATCTGCATCCGGAATGACCAGCATGTCGCTTGCATTAATGGGCTTCCATCCCCGGATACTTGACCCGTCAAACCCGAATCCGTCTTCAAAGCTGGATTCATCCAGTTCCGAGACCGGCACTGAAAAATGCTGCCAAATTCCCGGAAAATCCATAAACCGAATATCAATCACCTTGATATTCTTTTCTTTCACCATGGTTAATACATCTTTTGCACTCATCTATTCTCCTCCTTGTTTGATATTAGCGCCCATAAATTAAAATGACAAACTCATTTGCCCTGATTTGAAGACAACACCGCCATGATCACCGTTTTGATCCTTTCCACTGCTTTCGGATCATCCACCTTTTCACCGGTTTCATCACACACGTAAAATACATCCACCACCTGGTCAACTTTTGTGGCAATCTTTGCCACCCGGATGTTTAAACCACACTGTCTGATTGCATCCGTAACCTGAAACAACAACCCCGGAAAATCATATGCAAAAATTTCGATAATGGTAAAAAAGCTGGAACTTTTATTATTAATAACAACCTTGTCAGGTCTGTTTGATACCTGGCTTTTATCTTTTCTATTGTCTGGAAACTTTTTATTTAATTTTACCGACAGATCCAGTTCATCTAAAAGGACCGCCTTAAGATTTTTTTCCGTTCTACTCCATCGCTCTTCTTCAAATATCTGTTCCGGCGGTGGTTCAACCTTAAAAATATCCAACGCAATATCGTTTTTCCATGTATAGGCCTGCAGATCGAAAATATTAATACCGTTTAAAGTAAAGGTTCCGGCAATCTTTGAAATCAAGCCGGGACGATCTTTTGCACAGATGGCGATGGTTCTGGTGTTTGTTTCCTTGTCCTTTCTGACTTCCCAGACAAACGGTTCATCACCAAGCCGCCAGTACAGCTTTAAATGGGATATAATATCATCAGGGCCCGTATACAGGACATAACGGGACGACATTTCATCAAAAAGAGACGCAACATCCATGCCCTCAAAATTTTCAGCAGCTTCAAGCACAAGCCGTTTTTTCTTTTCGACACGATGCGTCGCGCGGGTGGTGGCCAGTTCGCCGATTTCAAGAATACCTGAAACTTTTAAAAAAAAATCCCGCAACAGAGATGAGGTCCAGCTGTTCCAGGCCTTTGGTCCGGTGGCATATGAATCGGCAACCGTCAGAAGATAAAGCATTTTCAAGCGACCGGCATTCCGGACCTGTCGGGCGCATTTAAGCACAGTCTCTTCATCATTTATGTCCCGGCGGGTTGCGATTTTAATCAACAATAAATGATTTTCGATCAAAAATGAGACCGTGTCTATCTCCTTCGACGTATATCCCATCCGTTTCATCACGCAAGCGGAGATCTTCGCCCCTTCAGCCGAATGTCTGCCCCCCCGGCCTTTGCCGATATCATGCAGCAAGGCGGCCAATAACAATATTTTTTTCCGTTTCAACCCGCGATACATCTGGGCGTGTAATTCGTCATGAAATTTTGCTTCCGGATCTTCAAACATCTTAAGCGTATAAACTGTTTTAATCATATGGCGATCAACCGGATACAAATGGTAGGCATCGTATTGAATCCTATCGGCTATATTTTCATATTCAGGAATCAAACTGATCAGAAACCCTGTATTTAACATGTGTTCCAGCACATTAAACCTGGGCGCCGGGGATAATAAAATCTGTTCAAACGAATCTTTGACGCACGTTGAAGCCCTGAACGGACCATCAACCAAATAACTAAATTCATGAACCAGTCGGCTCGCCTCCCGGCTAAGCGGAATATTCAACCGGGCACTGACTTCAAATATTTTAATCAACAATTCCGGATTATTGACTATCATTTCCGGCGAATTAAAATCCAGCCGGCTTTTAAGGATATGAATACCCGGTGTTTTATCAATCTTCCGGGCACTTTTTTTCCACTTTAGTTTCTGCACATAGACCAGCTCATATAAAAACAGCTGGAGCTGATTTTTAATAAATGCCGTGTGGGCATGGAGTTGGCTTAAAAACAGTTCAACTGCGGTCTGGTTATCGGTATCTTTATAGCCCATGGACTCTGCCACAGGTCTTTGATATTCAAAATAAAGCTGATCACATTTTCTGTTTGTCAGCAGATGCAGTTTATTGCGCACCGCCCAGATAAATGACAACGAGGACATCAGCTCATTATATTCATCATGGGACATATATCCCAGATACTCAAAATCCCTGCGGTGCATTAAATCATACTTTATGGCCGCAATCCATCGCATGGTGTGATAATCCCGCAGCCCCCCATTGCCTTCTTTTAAGTTCGGCTGAAGCAGAAAGGTTGAGTCTCCAAAATCTTCATGTCTCAGGCTGTTTCTCTCAATAAGCCAGTTGACTATCTTTTTCACATTCCGATTAACAACCCGCCGCTTCACCTGTTCCTGCATTTTTATAAAAACAGATGAGTTCCCGCATATAAACCGGGCATCAAGGATTGATGTTAAGACCTCATAATCATCTCTTGCCATCAGAACACATTCTTCCAGTGACCGGGTGGCATGACCGACCTCAATTTTAAGATCCCAGAGCGGGTAGACAATTTCCCTGATCAGTTCATCTGCAGCCGCAGGAACTCGCTTTTGAAAAAGGATAAGCAGATCGACATCAGAATGAACACATTGTTCCGACCGCCCATAACCGCCCAGCGCAACAATTGCATAGGGATTTTTAATAAAATCCATTTTCGGGCCGATAATGCTTGCTTCAAAACAACTCTGAAAATAATTATCGATTATCAACGCATGTTTTTTAAGAACCCCGGGCGTTTCTTCCACGGTTTCCGGAGAATTAAACAACGCCAGCCGCTGCTCGGACAATTGCCCGGAAAATGAAACCGGATATATTTTTTGTAAATGATTTGTTACGCTCATTTTTTCCCTCTGGATTTTTCCATCTATATTCAGATGCAACAGGTATGCCAAAATTAAAAAAATATTTTTTTATAATATATTACCTGAATTTTGCACGAGTCGGAGGCTTCCATATGCAAGGCATTTAACGG
>JAOZOL010000674.1 GCA_029933295.1 Desulfobacterales bacterium
ATATCATTGCCGAACATGAACGTTTCCGGCCCTCTTTTCTACGAACATCAAACGGTGCGGAAGTTGATCTGCTTTTAGAGCGCGGCGGAGATCTGCATCTCTTTGAATGCAAGCTTTCAAAGGCCCCCAAACCATCACGGGGGTTTTATGAGCTGATAAAGTTCATGAAACCAAAATCTGCCCGCCTCATTGCACCGGTTGATGAGGCTTACAAAATTCAATCCGGTATCCAGGTCTGCCCTTTGGGTGACCTGGAACTGTGAAACATGTAATGGGGGGGTCAGGTCTTGCAATCATGCAAAAGCATGCAAATAGAATGTGTGATTGCAAGACCTGATTCCTCTATATACAAAATCCGGCCGGTTCAACAAATTCAGCTCTGGATTTTGCGGCCTCTGCCGGCTGGAAGGGGGTTTCGAGATGTGCCGCAATCAAGCAACAACTTTTTTATCCCGAAGAATTGGCTTTAGCCGAGTAATTTCCTTTGCTTCACGACTATTCATGGCGTGCCAAAGATCCCAATCCTGCTGCAAACCCAACCAAAAATCTGCCGACATACCTATCACGCGAGACAACCTCAAAGCGGTATTTGGTGTTACCGAACGTCGCCCTTTGATGATTTCATTAAGGCGGGGGTACGAAACATCCAGACGGCGAGCAAGTTCTGTCTGTGTTAACCCCAGAGGTTTCACAAATTCTTCGAAAAGCATCTCTCCAGGATGGGTTGGCGGGCGCTTTTGGGGAAGTCGCCGACCAATAATTTGGTTAGTGGTAATCTGTGATTTCGATCTTGTAGGCATGGCCTTCCTCCCAAGTGAAACAAATTCGGTATTGTTGGTTAATACGGATACTATGCTGATTTTCTCGATCACCTTTTAGTTGTTCCAGATGGTTTCCAGGTGGTTTTTTGAGTTTACTGAGTTCTTGAACTCGGTTGATTTGATCCAACTTTCGGTGGACAATAGGCCAAATTGATTGCGGACAGCATTTTCTGGCAGCTTGAGATGACAAGCCATCAAAGATAACAGGTCATGGGGTCAGGTCTTGCAATCATAAATAAATGGGGTCAGAGTCAAATAATTTCTTGACTATTTAATTTTACTCTGACCCCATTTATTGTTTATTCCTTTATTGATTTATTGGAGCGGCACACGATGTGCCGCGAGAATGAGCGAGAGCCATGCCGGAACATCC
>JAOZOL010000675.1 GCA_029933295.1 Desulfobacterales bacterium
AAAAAAACCAGAAATGTTAATAAAATACATTTGCTTTGCATTCATCTGCTAATCAGTAAAATAAAAAGATATGATATTAACATTCCTTGATGATTTAAAAGACCATAGGCGTGCCCAAGGGCGAAGGTACAAATTAAAACACATTGTGCTTTTTTCGATAATGGCAATTTTGAGCAATGCAAAATCTTACCGTCAAATTTCAAGTTTCATAACAATGCACTATGAAACATTGAACCGTGAATTTGAACTTGACTGGAAAAAGCCCCCTGCCTATACGACGGTTCGCAACATAATCCAAGGGACCGACCCAAAAGAAACCGAGGCTTGTTTCCGTGCCTATACGCAATCCCTTTTGGACAATAGAGAGGGTGCAGATAATGGCATTGCCGTGGACGGCAAGGTGTTGCGCGGCAGCTACGATCATTTTGAGGACAAGAAGGCCATACAGGTCCTTAGCTTTTTTGATACAGCGCAAGGGTTGATATTGGCCCATGAAAAAATAGATGAAAAGACAAATGAAATACCGGTTTTCCAAAGGTTGATAAATGAACTTGGGCTTGAAAACGCAGTTTATACATTAGACGCTTTGCATTGCCAAAAAAAACTTTTGACATGGCCAAGGACAACAGCAAACTGGTGATACAGCTAAAAGAAAACCAAAAGGCGCTCCTGGGGAACTGCAATGACATTGCCCGTTTTTGCAAGATAAGTGACATGTACCAAATGACAGGGGAGAAAAACAGGGGCCGTATAGAAGAAAGGACGGTCAAGGTTTACAAGGGACAAAATGGTTTCATCGAAGACCCAATATGGGCAAACCACATTATGACGGTAATATCGGTCGAAAGGAAAACCTTGGTTTACAATACAAAAGAAAAAAAATATAAGCAAAGGCAAGAAAAGGCAATATATTTGTCAAATTATGATATAAGCGCGGAACTGGCATACACGCACATTCGTAACCATTGGTTCATCGAGAACAAAAACCATCACGTAAGGGACGTGACATTGCGGGAAGATTATTCCCGGATCAGGGTAAACCCTGAAAACATGTCGACACTTAGAAGCTTTGCATTAAATATTTTACGAAGGAACAAAATCACAAACATTAACAAGGAATTGTACGGGAACAGCCTTAAATACAATAATTTATACGGTTATCAACAATTTATATAGAATTGAACAGCCCTG